>JAJQGK010000140.1 GCA_021200555.1 Clostridiales bacterium
AGCTCTTTCAAGCTTAACTTTAGGAAGCGGGGTAACTGAAATCGGTTATGGTGCATTTCTCAATTGCACATCTTTAAAAAGTGTAACAATTCCGGGCAGTGTAACAATTATCTACAGTCTTGCTTTTGGATATACCTATGATGAAGAAAGCGGAGAACGGACGCTTGATGAAAGCTTTATAATATACGGTTATACAGATACATATGCTGAAACTTATGCAAATTATAATAATCTGACATTCATTTCCTTGGGCGAATATACCCCTGCGGAAGAGCCAACTACAGAACCTGCAACCGAGGAGCCCACGACGGCGGAACCCACAACGGCAGAGCCTACCACGGCGGAGCCTACAACAACAGAACCTACTACAGCAGAGCCCACCACAGCGGAGCCAACAACAGCCGAGCCGACCACAGCAGAATCAACAACGGCAGAGCCCACCACGGCAGAGCCTACAACAACAGAACCCACCACAGCGGAGCCAACAACCGCCGAGCCTACAACCGCAGAACCGACCACAGTCCCCGCCGCAACCGAGCCTGTTACGGCGGATGGACAAGCAATAATCATTCTCGGCGATGTAAACGGCGACAACAGGGTTAGCGCTGCGGATGCAAGATTGGCTTTGAGAATTGCCGCAATGCTTTACAGCGGCACGGACAAAGAGCTTGCGGCTGCCGATCTTGACGGCAACGGTAAAATTACCGCATCCGAAGCAAGGACTATTCTCAGAGTGGCGGCATCGCTTGAAGATTCATTGGGCACAATCGTATTTAGTGAATCTTCAACAACAGTGCTGACAACGGAAGAACTCGCAACGGCAGCACATGCCACAGCAGAGCCTGCTACAGCAACGCCCGCAACGGAAGAACCTGCTACGGTTGAAAATCCGGAGGGTACAGCTGCATACAGCGATTTCCCCGATGAAATGAAGGCGTTTATTGAGGGCAAATACGGATTTTCAGGTACAATTGACGCCGATGGTTCAAGCGAAAGCGTTATCGTGAAAACAGACGGAACAAACATAAAATTAAGCATAACCGTGGATATGGACAGCTATGGTGAATATATAATTTCAGTAATCGCATTATCGTCAACCGGCTCAAATGAAGAGACAGCCGATACTTACGTTGTTTGTGAAAATACAGGTAAAATAATGAGCTTATCTACATTCCGGGATGCTGTTAAAGCTTCAGGCGGCGGAGATATTGATTTAACTGTTAGTGCAGAGACTTACGCCATAGAAATTGACGAGATTAAAGACTCCTTGTATGCTTATGTTACTACCGAAACAGGTGACAGCGGAGTTAAATATACCGTTTATTCCATAGGCGCATCCGACGGTGCGGTTAAATTCTACTTTGACGGAGACATCATTGCTTCTATCGTTACATACAATGCGGACGGCAGTATCGATTCGGCCTTTGTGTTTGATGAGTTTTACACCGATATTCCGGACAGTGAATTTGATATATCTGTTTATGATAATATAACAGACCTTATGACATTTTATGGATTTTCATTGTTAAATTATTATCTGTAAATTAAAATTATCTGTGTCGTTTGGACTTTGATGAGCAGAATATTCACTGTTCTCCGAGCTGATGCGCAGATTAATAAAAGGAGTTTTTAGCAGTTTATATCCCTGTTTCGGCAGAGTAGTCTGTAGATTTCTTTTTCCTTGAAATTTTAACCCGATTGTATAAAAGCAGGCTGTATCGTTTAAATACAACCTGCTTTGTTTGCAACCTGAATGTCCCCTTTAAAAACCGGGGCATCTTTTTTGTCTGTACGGTTTTATGCCTTCCACAATCCGTGAAGATTGCAATAAGCGGAAACCTCCCGAACCTCATCGCCTTCACTTAAAGCGAAGAATGCTGCGGGCTTACATTCCGGCGTTAAATGCTTAATCTGAACACCCTGCTTTGTACCGATGGCAATCCATTCAATATAATGCTCCGCTGTCATCGGGTGCTCTGCGGAACCTACGCTTGCCGATACCGTGTTCCCCTGAACTGTGTAAACGGGAACATGCTTTTCAACGGCGGCGTCTGTTGTTCCGGGAATAATTTCAGTCATTTTCTGACCGCAGCACATTATTGGAACACCTGCGTCCTTAACCTTTACGATAATGTTTCCGCAATGTTCGCATACATAAAATTTAAGCTCCATTTTCGTTCATCTCTATTGATATTTTTATGCATTGACCGTGTCGGCACTCGCGGTTTTCACCGTGTCCGCCGCAGCCTCCGCTGTGGTTTTCTCCGTGGTGGCTGCATTCGGCATCGGGATTGTAATTAAGCTCTCCCACAAGCAAAGCGTTGACCGCCGCATCCGCATCTCCGGACGCTCCGCCGTACAAAGTAATTCCGGCAGCTGCAAGAGCGGCTCTCGCTCCGCCGCCGATACCGCCGCATATCAGCGCATCCGCCTTTAACGCACGCAGAACATCCGCTAAAGCTCCGTGCCCTTGACCGTTTGTGCTTACCACCTGTGCGGATACTATTTTGCCGTTTTCGGCATCGTAAATTTTAAATTGCTCCGTGTGTCCGAAGTGCTGAAAAATTTGTCCGTTTTCATAAGTTACGGCAATTCTCATGGTATTATCTCCTTTCGGTTTTCGAAATTCTTTGATAAGTAATAATTGATTAAATCACACACAAATACCGGGTACATCGCCCGCATGATTCAATAACGGGTTACTTTACAAATCTTATGTTTATAAGCTCAAAGGGGGAGAGAGCAAGCTTATTGTCCGTAACATCGTTAAGCTTGTCCTCAAGTATGTTGACAATTTCTGTAGGCTTAAAGCCCTCAATGCTTACGTTCGCAGTCTGTTTTTCCGCCGAGCAGTTATAAAATCTCGCTATAATGCCGTTGCCGTTTTCAGGAATTTTTACCGTTTCAAGAATAACATTTTCGTTATCGGTACGGTAAGGCTCATAGCTTTTTTCATCTCCCGCCTCGCCGTTTGTAACGATTAAGGGATTGTTTACCAAATAAGCCTTGGCGTATGTTTCCTTGGAAAGCCTTCCTCTGTGGGGCATAAGCGTCCAGTGGATTTTGTGCAGTCCCTGATCAACGCTTTTTCCGGGGCCGCCCTTAGGACTTCTGACTAAATTCAAATCGATTACGCCGTTTTTGCAGCGATAACCGTATTTGCAGTCATTGATAAACGAAATTCCTTTTTCATCCTCCGACATATCCGCAAATTTTTGTCCGGAAACCTCAAATTGAGCCAGCTCCTCCGAAGTGTACTCCGTGGTTTTTCTGAATATGTGGCCGAATTGTATATTAAAAGCGCATTCGTCCGTGTCAATGTTTACGGGAATTGCCATCCGCAGCATTTTATTGCTTTGACTCACGTTAAGCTCCATATCACAGTAAAGGCAGTTATCGCCGTCGATTATATAGAAATACTGCTTGATTTCACATTCGCCGACGGTGTATCGGCATTCGGCAAATGCCTTTGCGCCGCAGCATTTTGTCCTGAAATATGTGCATGCGCTGTCTTTCTTCGTTTGAATGTAATCCGCCTTTGCGCCCTGCATATCCCAGCAGTCGCCGAAGTCGTCATATTGCGAGACAACAGCGGCTTTTTTACCTTTCGGGATAAATTCGGCGGACATCTCCTTGTCATAGATTGACGATATAAAACCGCTTTCAAAAGTGATTTTCATCTTGTCGTTTTCGATTGTATTGTATGCGCAGGAAGCGTAAAACTTTTCGATTTTGCTTGAGTCGCTCACCGACACGGCTCCCATGGGAGGAAGAGTCACGGCGTACCAGCGGTTATCGATTTCAATCTTTGTTTTATACTCAAACGGGTTCGGATTTGCAACCGTAAGCTTGGGGAAAATTCTGTTAAGCATATCTCTGTATGAATTGGTAAGCTTATTGTATATCATTTCGTATCTCGGCAGGCATTCCTCGTAAACCCTGTTAATCGATGAACCGGGGAGAATGTCGTGAAATTGATACAGCAAAATTTCCTGCCATACTTTATCAAGCTCGTCCTTTTTTATAGGCAGTTCGCAATCCGAATTGCCTGTCAGCGCAGCGGCGGCTTCATAGTTTCTGAGAGCAAACTCGCATTTTCTGTTAAACCGTTTGTTTGCACTTCTTGTGGTGTATGTCCCTTGGTGCTTTTCAAGGTACAGTTCACCCTTGTAAGTAGGGTAGTTTGTCTTTCCATCGTCAAAGTCCCTGAAAAAATCCATGCTGCGGCACATTTTTACCTTTGGCATTGAACGCAAATTTTCATACCTTTTTGCCCTTTCAATATGCTCATATCCGGGACCGCCTCCGCCGTCGCCTATGCCGTAAAGAGAAAGAGCTTTGTTTGAAATTGAGCGTTCGGAATAACGCTTTTCGCCGGCTTTCAGAAAATCTCCTCTCATTGGGCTGTTGTATGTGTCTTCCGGAAGCATATGCGCTAAAACGGCTGTGCCGTCAAGTCCCTGCCAATAAAAAGAATGATAGGGGAATTTGTTGAAGGTGTTCCAGCTGATTTTCTGAGTTAAAAAGTACGGAACATCCGCCAGCTTCATAACCTGAGGGATACATGCCGAATAGCCGAAGCTGTCCGGCACCCAGAAAATTTGCATGTCAAGCCCAAATTCTTCCTTGAAAAACTTTTTTCCGTAAAAAAATTGCCGGATAAGACTTTCACCGCCGATAAGGTTGGAATCGGGCTCCACCCATGTGGCTCCCTGAACATCCCATGAGCCTTCCTTTACAAGCTCCTTAACTTTTTTGTAAACAGCGGGGTAGCCGTCTTTAATCCATGTGTAAAGCTGAGCTTGAGATGCGCCGAAAACATATCCCGGATAGCGTTCGATATTTTTTATCTGAGTGGCAAACGTTCTTCCGCCCTTGCGCTTCGTCTCCCTGATAGGCCAAAGCCACGCCAAATCGGTGTGAGCGTGACCCACTGCGTAATATGTAAAGTCCTCGTTTGATTTTTCGCTGAGAAGAGGAGCTAAAATTTTACGCATTTCACCGGCATTTTCCTCTGTAATCTCTGTTTTGGAAATCTCATCAACGGCGGCATATATTTTTTCGCCAAATTCCTTATCGTCTCCGTAATCGTAAACGGACAAAAGCACTTGTATGTCGTATGCCAAGTCACGGATGTTTTTGTTAAGTCTTGCTGCGCTGAGCTCGGTGATTTTTCCGTCTGTACGGAGATCTCCGAAAAGGTCGTTTGCCGCTCCGTCTATCCAAAAATCAAAGCTGCCGTTTTCGGTCATCTCATCGGTAATCGGAACCGCACGCTTAACCGAATTTCCCAAATCTCCGCCGTAATCGGCCGCAGAGCATGTCACGGCTTGTATTTCTTCGCCGTTTTTGCCGTAAATCAATCCCTCTCCGCCGCATACAACGAGAATCGTGTCAGCCGAAGGAGGTATTTTTCCGGTGACGTGAAACCATGCGCAGTCAAAGACATTTTTGGCCCATTTGTTTCCGGGGGAAAGCGTCATACGCCTGCCGCAAAAACGCTCCTTAAAGCTTAACGGCTCTTCGGAAACATAGGCTTCACAATTTAAAACAGCCAATTCGGTGTAACTCATATCAAAAAGACTGTCCGAAAAACGCTCTTTTTTTTCTCTGTCCGGGTCATCAAAGCTTCGTTTCAGGTTGAGTGTCATAATTTTTCTCCTTTAAAATTTTCCTATCGTTTTTTTAGCGTCCTTGTAGCCCTTGTTGTAGTAATTTGTAAGCTTTTCATGATTGGTGGTGGCCATAAAAAGCCCTTTGTCGCTGTCGGGTACGATTAATGTTGCTTTGCCCTGCTTTTCATAATTTTTCAGCAGCTCAAGCTCGCTGTTGTAGATTTCCATTCTGTGCTTTAATTTGTCAAGAAGAGCCGGATAATCCTTTAAAAACGGCTTTAAATATTTTCCGATGCTGTCTTTTTTTTCTGAAAACGGTCTGGGAATTATTACAACCGCATGATCGCAGCCCATATCAAAAGCCTTTTGAATTGGTATGGGATCGGAAATTCCTCCGTCGGCGTACTCGTTTCCGTTGTACTTGTAGGGCTTGCAAATAATCGGAACTGCGCTGGATGCCTTCATAAGCCAATAATCGTTTTTGGCCATTTCGCTTTTGTTGAAGTATTCCGCTTCGCCCGTGCGGGCGTTTGTGACCACCGCAATTCCCTCGGTGGGGGAGCTTATCATTTTTTCATAATCAAGAGGATTTTCGCAATCCTCGTTTGATAATTCGGAGTAAATATAGTCAAGATCAAAGTATGAGCCGGTTTTTATATAATTTCTGACGCTCATATATTCTTTTCTCTTGGCGTACTCTGTATAAAATTTGTAATTGCGTCCCTTTTGTCCCGACAAAAAAGACGACATATTTGCGCTTCCGGCGGAAACTCCTATGCACAACTCAAAGTGTATGCCGTTGTCCATAAAGCAATCCATTGCCCCTGCGCCGTAAACGTCACGCATACCGCCGCCTACATCTATTAATGCTTTCATATATTTTCCTCTGATTTCATTGTGTCCTCCGATGTTTGTTCACAAGCAGCTTCTTGAAATGTCAGGCATTTTTTAAATTTCGGATGGCCGGCAAAGGAGAAAAACTCTTTTTCTGAAATTATAAGGTGATCCAAAACATTTACATTAATTGCATTGAGTGCCTTTACTATAGTCAATGTCGCTGTGTTGTCTTCCCTTGACGGAGCGCATATTCCTCCCGGATGATTGTGCGCAAGAACAACCGATGAGGCTTGGCAGTTAATAGCTGTGGAAATCAGGGATCTCGTGTCTATTTCGGCGTAACCTGTGCTGCCTTTGCTTATTATGCTCTTGTTAAGTATTTTTCCCGTTTTGTCAAGGCAAATCATAAAAAATCTTTCGGTTTCAAGACATACAAATTCCGGCCTGAGAAAATCTAACGCATCCTCCGTTGAGTTTATGTATTTTTGATTGCTTGCGCCGTCCTTTAAATATTCCCGAAACAGCGACGGTATAAGCTTAATAAGCACGGCGGTGTTTTCGCCTACTCCGTCAACCTGCTTCAGAGATTCGTAAGGCGCATCAAAAACGCCTTTGAATGAACCGAATGTATCTATAAGCTTGTGGGCTAAATCGTTGGTGTCGGCTCTCGGTATGGAGTAAAAAAGCAGCAGCTCCAGGGAATTGTGGGGCTGAAAGCTATCGAGACTGCCTTGGGTTATAAATCTTTCCCGAAGTCTTTTTCTGTGTCCCGCATGGCTGTTTTCGGATTGGTCAGACAAAAAAATCACCTTTGCTTTGCCGATAATCGGCATAAAGACCCTTTACACTAAATAACTGCTTATAAAATAATATGTAATTTATTCCGCAATTCACCGCCGCTAAGCCCATTGAATATCCGAAATTCTTTTGCTTAAAGAAAACCCATGAGTATTCGATTTCCTTGATTTTGCATTTTAAAGCAGTTTTATTGAAAATATCTTTTATAATATAAACAATTCTATCATAGATTTTGACATATTTCAATTGCAATAAAAAATTTTATATCATTATTGCAATGTGGCTAAAAATCAAGTATAATAGAATAAATATTTATCGAAAAGGAGCAATGCCGGTTGAAAAATCCTTTTAAATACTTTTTTTCCAAGGAAGCGCAGGAGGGTTATGTTCCCAACAGGGATTTGTTTGCCTACGCCGTAGGATTGGCGGGGCAGAATATGACATACAGCTTCCAAACATCTTGGTGGTATTATTTTTGCACCACAATTTTGCGTATTGACCCTGTAAAGGTAGGATATGTTCAAGGAGCCAGCCGTGTTTGGGATGCGGTAAACGACCCTCTCGTGGGAGCGCTTATCGACAGGAGACGCTGCAAATCCGGAGAAAAACTGAGACCTTACCTTATTAAAACTCCGCCTTTTATTGCAATTCTTTCGGTAATACTTTTCTGTAATTTCCATTTGTCCGAAAATGCCGCGCTTGGAATAATTGTTGTTGTTTATCTTGCGTGGGATATGATTTATTCCGTACAGGATGTGGCGCTGTGGGGAATGATAGCGCTGTCCTCTCCCCATTCCCATGAGCGTTCCCGTGTATCCCAGTGGGTTACCATAGGCGCAGGAGCCGGCAGCGCACTTGTAAGTGCATTTCTGCTGCTTGACAGTCAATCCTTCCGTGACGCTGCGGGACTTTCCGAGTCCGCCGTGATTTTAATCGGCGCTCTCATTTTCGGCTTCGGCGGCGAGATGATTTCCATGAGCGCATACAAGACAAAAGAGCTTGTACATATCGACGAAAAGCCGAAGGAAAATATTTGGCAGGCGATAACCGTGCTCCGTCACAACAAAACACTTCTCCTTATATCTCTTGCCAGGTTTTTCGGAATGATGCTGTCCGGCATAGATTGGAAGTACTTCTTTAAAAGCTCCGTATCCTTTAACATCGGCGGCCTTACATTGGACGGTGAAACCTCCGAGCTTGTATATTCCACCGTTTGCGGAATACCGGGAGCTGTGGCGCTTCTTTTTGCCATGCCTGTTATCGATAAAATAGGCGGTATGAAAAAGCTGCTTATAACCTCGGAATGTATAAACATCGTACTTAGAATTATATCCTATTTCGTTGGTTTTACTTCTGCTCCGAGAATTATAATTGTGACCGTTCTTATGGCGGCGGCGCAGGTTCTGCTGAATATGAAAGATATAGCTCACCGTTCGCTTACAAGCGATTCGATAGATTATATCGAGTGGAAAACGGGTCAGCGTACAGAGGGCATTTCCTTCTCCGTGCAAAACCTTATTTCAAAGCTCAGCGATGCGGGCAAATCCATTGTTAAGGGCTATATTATGAGATATATCGGCTACGACAGCAGCCTCGATTTAAAGAACCAGGGAGAAAAATTCAATAAGGCGCAGTGGCCGTTGTTTATTCTCAGTCCCGTTGTGGGCGCAGTGCTGTATGTTATCATCATAGCATTTATCAATGATGACAAGGAGCAAAAGGCGTTTATCGAAAAGGAGCTTCGGTCCCGCCGAGGAACGCCGGAAGAAGAGAAAGCGGAAGTGCTGTGACCAAAAAAATGCGGTAAAGACCTGAAATCCTTACCGCTTTTATTTTTTTTATTAATCCGCAAAATCCACCGCTTCAACGGAATTTTTGTACTCTTCAAAGCTATGCTCGAATACGGTTTGTCCGTAACAGCGCAGGGCGGAAGAGTTCTTGTCGCCGCACAGCATGGAAAATGTTACACCGATATCCTCCGAGCTAACCTTGTTGCTTTTAAGGTTCATATAGTAAAATGAAAATGCCGTTGAGGATAAAAGATTGTTGTAAAGATCCGGAGAGTCCTCAATAAGCGTGTCGTAAAGCATGGAAGTCGCCGTGGTTGAAAGAATGGACGGCATTGAACGGTCAATACAGTATTCCGCCGTGAAAACTGAAAGTATAATCGCCTGATCCTTAATCATCCTCGTAAGGTCAACGCCGCAGTCCTTTGCCATGTTGATAAGCTCTTTTTTTTCGGCTGCCTGAGGGAACGAATCCGCAATATCCTTTCCCAATTTTTTTGCCTTTTGAATGTTGCCGGAAATGACCTGCCGCTTCATCTCGTCGGCAATTACAACAGGCTCTGTCTCGTCCGCCGCTTTTGCCGGTGAGAAAATCTTAATGTCATAATCCTCGTTTTTGCTCATAATAGCTCCTTTGCAGCTAAATCTGTTCTGCGGCCTGCATTGCCGCCAGCTTTTTTTGCTGCCTTTTTATTTTTGTTTTATAATTAAGCAGCTCGTTAAGCTGCTGCTTAGGCGTAGAGTAGTCGCCTACGGACCATGTTCCGTGATTGTACATACCGTGAAAATCACTTCCGCCCGTCATTAGCAGCTTATGTGATTTTGCAATGGAAATAAGCCTTTCCTCGTTTTCCTTTGAACAAGTTGGGTGCCAAACTTCGATACCGTTAAGCCCCGCATCGATAAGCTCGTCTATAATATCGAAATTATCATAAAGGACGGGATGAGCCAAAACCGAAATGCCGCCGGCGTTTTTAACGGCTTCGATAACATCAAAAACATCCGCAAATTTCGGCTGAACGCAAATGTTGGACGGGCTTGACGGATTGAAAAGCTCATCGTAAAGCTCACCGTATATTGACATAGTGTAACCGCACTGCATAAGAGCGTGCATAATATGCTGTTTGTAAAGATTTGTGGAGCCGGAAGCGCATTTTATCACAAGCTCCTTTGTGATGGGATATTTTTGCGCAGCCTTAAGCATCATGTATTGTCCGGCTTTTTTTCTCTCCAAAGCGTTTTTGTGGCATAAGCCCTCTATTCTGTCCGGGCTGTCAAATAAATATGCTAAAATATGAACATTTTTACCTTGTTTGTCAAGAGCCGATATTTCAACTCCCGGTATAACTCTTATTCCGTTTCTGTCTCCGATAATTTTACCTCTTATTGTTCCCGCAAGACAATCGTGATCGGTTATGGCTATGGTGTCTACACCCCTTTTTGCTGCGAGTGCTATTAACTCCTCTAATCCCAATGTTCCGTCAGACAATTTTGTGTGACAGTGTAAATCTCCGCTCAAAAAAATATCCTCCTAATTCTACCCAAAAGCACTCTTGCTTAAAATGGCGCAAAATGCCTCAATATAACCTATATTAAATATAGTACTACTTTTATTTTATTAATGCAAGAGAATAATGTAAAAAAACAGTAAAAAATTTTTAAGACTGTTGTTTATTTGCTTTTTTTATGTTATCATAAAGGAAAAATGAGTTGTGAGGTGCTTTATGCTTAAAAATATTCCCTCGATAATCTCTCCGGAGCTGCTGAAAATTCTCGATGAAATGGGACACGGAGACGAAATTGTAATAGGCGACGGAAATTTTCCGGCAGCTTCCAATGCCAAAAGACTTGTACGCTGCGACGGTCACGGCGTCCCCGAATTGCTTGACGCTGTTCTTCGTCTGTTTCCTCTCGATACTTACGTCGAAAGCCCCTTTATGCTTATGCAAATAACTCCCGGGGATAATGTAGACCCCGTAATTTGGAAGGATTACAGGACTATTACAGACAAGTATCAGGACAATGTTAAATTTTCCGAAATCGAAAGATTTGCGTTTTATGAAAGAGCGAGAAACGCCTATGCGGTTGTGGCGACGGGAGAGTCTGCTCTTTATGCGAATGTTATACTTAAAAAAGGTGTTGTAAAGGAGTGATACCATGCCGAAAAGAAGCGATTATATAACATGGAACGAATATTTTATGGGAATTGCGATTTTATCAGCCAAACGGAGCAAGGATCCCAACACTCAGGTGGGAGCCTGTATCGTAAACGGCAACAATAGGATTATGTCCGTCGGCTACAACGGCTTTCCCATGGGCTGCAGCGACGATGAGTTTCCCTGGGAACGCACCGGAGACGAGCTTGACACAAAGTACCCTTATGTTTGCCACGCCGAGCTGAACGCAATTCTGAACAGCCGAGGCGCAAACCTTGAAAACTGCCGGCTCTATGTAACTCATTTTCCATGCAACGAATGTGCAAAGGCTATTATCCAAAGCGGAATTAAAGAGGTATATTATATTTCCGATAAGCATGCGGCAAATAAATCCACAATAGCGTCTAAAAAAATGTTTGACGCAGCGGGAGTTTCCGTGAACCGCCTTATATCCGACTGCGAGGATATAACTCTGTGCTTTAATGCCGATAATTTTTGAACACTTTAATATTTATGTCGATTATGCAGAAAAATCAGCAGTGTATTTGTTTATTTTCAACAAAATTGTTGTTTTACTGTTTATGAAAATTTAATTCTGTTCATTATTTGTTCATAATAATATATACATATGTACAATATTTTCTGTTAAACTCTTATCTGTTTAAATAATCAATTTATTTATTGACAATTTAGATTTTATTTTGCGGTTTAATAATTTTTTCTTTCAGTGAATTTTATTATGGAGGTTTATGAAGTGAACAGACGACCGAGAAGTGTTTCAAGATTTGGAATACAGCGTAAAATTGTTGCCAATATGACAAGCGAAAGCTGGCGTTCAATCCCTCATGTCAGTTATGTTTTTGAACCCGATATGACTGATTTTATTGTAAAGTACAGAGAATTTGACAGCAATCTTAAAAAAGAGGGCAAGCATGTCACTCTTAACACTGTTATACTCAAGGCAATTGCAGAGGCTTTGAAAAAGGCTCCTCAGCTTAATGCTCATTTTCATTTTGAGCCCAAGCTTGTAAGAGGCAAGGTTACAACCTACGATCAAATCGATATTTCCATGCCGTGGATTCTTCCCGATGAAAAAATGATGACAATAACAATGAAGGATATAGGCAACCGTTCTCTCGGAAATATCACCGAGTATATGGCAAAGACAGCCAAAAAAATCGAAAAAACCGATGTCAATGAAGCCATGTACCAGGTTTCCATGCACGATACCTTTGACAAGCTTTCCAAAGGCAAATTCCTTCAGGTCGGACAGAGATTATTCGGCTCTTTTACCAATAAAAATCACAGGGTCCACCATTTGACAGGCGATGCGAAAAAAGCGTATGACGCCATACCCGATGATGATAAAATTACCTACGAGGATCTCCAGCAGGGAACGATTACGGTTTCAAATATAGGAGCCAGCACAAGAGGTCATGACGGCACACTTGCAATGCTTATGATAATTCCTCCACAGGTTTGCGCCATAGGTATTTGCTCCCTTACAAAAAAGCCGATTGTAGTGACAAATGAAAAGGGTGAGGACGAGATAAAAATCCGCACAACAATTCCCCTTGACATTTGCTTTGACCACAGAGTTCTTGACTTCGGCGAGGTAAAGCCCTTTATGGACGCTCTCCAGGATATTTTTAATCATCCGGAGTCATTCCTTAAATACTAATGCTCTAATGCTGCTGCATTTGACAGCCGGTTAAAATACATACTAAAATAATGTGAAAATTCAAGTTACATTTAAGCTTTGCAATTAAAATGGGAAATAAAGTTAAACAAGATTTTCGTGTACCCCTTCTTTTTAACATAAATTTTCCTTTCACAAACACGCAAACAGGCGGCCTGCCCTTGGCCGCCTGTTGTGTTGTTTAATTCTGTTCAATCGTAAGTTTATGATTTTTAAAAATAATCGACGCCAATCTTTTAAATGACATATTGTATTTAATTAATTGTTAAAGTATTGATAATTGACAGTTTCTTATTAATGTGTTATCATTTATAAAACAATAAACATTTTAATGGTGAAAGATATGGATTGGAAAACTTATTATAAAGAAAGACTCGTTACCGCCGAAGAAGCTATAAGCCATATTCATGACGGGGATAGGGTAGTTACCTCTTTCGGATGCAGCGAGCCTATCGGAATAGAAAACGCAATGGTTGAAAATTACGAGCGTTTTCATGACGTTCAGATTGTAAGTATGCTCACATTGGGAGATACGCCCTGGGTGGATGAAAAAGTCAGAGGGCATTTTTCCTTTAATTCCTTTTTTGCGTCCGCTTCAAACAGACAAGCCATCGCAGATGGTATTGCCGATTTTACAACATGTCATTTTTATGAAATTCCCTCTGTGCTCAAAGACGTTATAAAACCCAGGGTTGCCATAATGTCCGTCAGCCCGCCGGATGAAAACGGTCATGTGTCCTTAGGCACAAACGTTGATTACATATTAAGCACGCTTTCATATTGCGACGTAAAGATTGCCCAGGTGAACAAGTATGTCCCCAACGCTCAGGGCGAAGCCGTAAGAAATGTCAGCGAGTTTGACTTTTTTGTCGAAATAGACAGACCTCTTCCCGAGGTTCCCTCCGTGGCAATAACCGAGGTCGAACGGCAAATAGGCAAGAACTGCGCTTCTCTTGTAAATGACGGCGACTGCATACAGTTGGGAATAGGGGGAATCCCCAATGCAATTTGCGAGGAGCTTAAAAATAAAAAGGATTTGGGACTTCATTCCGAAATGGTTGGAGACGGAGTCGTTGATCTCATTAAAAGCGGTGTAATAAACAACTCAAGAAAAAATATCCACAGGGGAAAATCGGTTTTGGGCTTTGCTTTCGGAACAAAAAAGCTGTTTGATTTTATGGACGGCAACAAGGATATTGAAATGCACCCCATCGAATACCTTAATTATCCTCCCGTTATCGCTCAAAACGACAATTTTGTATCGATAAATTCCTGTCTGCAAATAGATCTTCACGGTCAGGTGGTTTCCGATACCATAGGTCTGAAGCAGTTTTCCGGCGTAGGCGGTCAAGTGGACTTTGTCAGAGGCGCCACCATGAGCAAGGGCGGCAAGTCGGTTATCGCCATGCCCTCTACCGCAAAGGGCGGCACCGTATCCAGAATTGTTCCCGTAATATCGGAGCATTCGGCAATCACCACAACACGCAATGACGTGAATTATGTTGTAACGGAGTACGGAATTGCCCAGCTTAAGGGGCAAACCGTAAAAAACCGCGCCAGGGCTTTAATTAAAATAGCCCATCCCAAGTTCAGAGATGAGCTGTGCGAAATTTTTGAACGTAGATACGGGGAAAAATTTTAGGTTTAAATAAATAATTTGCCGCCTGATTTCGGACGGCATTTCTAAGTAAGCACTGATTAAATCGAGTGCGTCGTATGTTTAGAGGATTTTTTGCAAGACAAGGAACAAAGCGCAAGGAATACTGGCGTATTGTGAGCATTTGTGACGATGTATTGCGGAAAATAACTAAATTAAGATGTC
>JAJQGK010000065.1 GCA_021200555.1 Clostridiales bacterium
ATGCGGCAAAGCTGGAAACCTTAACCAACGAACAGTTAAATGCCGCACAAGCAGTCAATTATGCTGCCGACAGCAGCTGTGCAAGAGATATACTCAGATCTGCAGCAAAGCTGGATAACCTCGATGCAAAGTACATAGCAGTAGTAGGTGAGTCATACACTATTGATTCGCTTCGCACCGGCGGCAGCGGTATGTACTCATGGAGCTGCACTGTCATGACTGTTGACGGTGAAGAAACGGATAATGTATCTGTGACGGAAACAAGCAAAACCATTGTTGACGATCCTACAATAGTCGGAGCACCTGTCAATCAAATTTTTACAATTGATGCAATTCAGGCAGGTGAATACATAATAACATTCAGGTATACCACCGGATGGAACTCCGATGAGGCTATCGATGAGTTCAGTTTTCAACTGACAGTCTATGCAACCGGTTTGCTTCCGGAATAAAAAAACGAATATAAACAAATAAGACTAAATCATAAATAAAAATAATAATCTATAAAATTCACATCAGTATACAGCCGGTACGATATCAATCTTCCCGCTGTACGAAAAAATGAATTAAAGCATAGCTAAAAACACAAAGCCCTGCGGTACATCGCCGCAGGGTTATATTTATTATGATTTTGATATAAAACAAACACCGATTAAATCATCACTTGCTTAATTTCAGTTTCCGAAGTTACGATTAAACTCTTCAAAATTATACTGCTCATCATCTCTTGCCAACACAGCAAAGGCAATTCTGCGGAACATGTCGTTTTCATTCATACCGTCAAAATTAAATTCCTTTAACGCCTTATAAAACAAATCAGATACAAGTCCGGCATCATTACCAAAAGCACCGCAGCCGAATGCACCCAATACAAGAGTCGAATATCCCATATATGCAGCACATCGGAGCATTCCCTCAATTCTGCTATACAGCATATTTTTGTATTGTTGTCGTGACAAACCCTCCATACCGAAAAGCAGACATGGAGCGGCACAGGTCATAACCGCAACAATAAAACTTTCGTCCAAAAGCTCCCCATTTTCATCCTTAAATATTTCAACCTTCGGCGTGATTATAACCGCATCGGAAGCCATATATGTATTCAGCGAACGATTATAGTTATAGTATTTAGCCGCCTCATTACACTCCAAGGAAAGCAAAAGTGAGCTTTTTCTGCACAGATCCTCCTCCTGTGCCCTCGCACCGATACGGACTCCGCCGCCGGGGGTAACGGGATTGGCAAGATTAAGAACAAGTATTTCATTCGAACTCTTACCTGTAAGCTTATAATCGTAATACATTTTCCGAGCAAGAGAGAACGAATCGATATTTTCACAGCTGTATACACATTTCTTATTTTCATGAATATGCTTAAAGTCTTTAACATGAGATAATGCAGATATTTTATCCGGCAAAAACACACGCACTTGCTCCATTTCCTCCCAAGAAAGCATTAATTTATGTTTTTTGTCGTTACGCATATAAAAACCCTGCTCACAGATTTTCAGAGTATCATCGAGCATATTTATATTATCGGTCATAGTGAAATCCTTTTCTTTATCTGCAATCCATATTTATACGGTCAGGCTTTTACAAGGTCGGCATATTCAAATTTTATCACCTTTGCCAAATCTTCGGGAGTGATTTCAATCTGAAAGCCTATTTTTCCTCCCGAGCAAAATATTGTCCCGCACTCCTTTGCGGATATATTTACTACGGTGGTGAAAAACTTTTTCATACCTATTGGAGAGCAGCCTCCGTGAACATAGCCTGTGAGAGGCAGTAGATCCTTTGATTTCAGCATTTCCACGGATTTTTCTCCCACTGCCGCCGCAGCTTTTTTCAGGTCAAGCTCCGATGAAACAGGCACCATAAAGACATAGTGACTTCCCGATTTTCCCGTGGCGACAAGGGTTTTAAAAAGCTTATCGGGATCCTCATTAAGCGCCGCCGCAACCTCCGCTCCGCTTACTGCGCCGCTGTCGGTGTAGTAATGCTCCTTATAGCTTATTTTCATACTGTCAAGCTTACGCATTGCGTTTGTTTTATCATTCTTTGCCAAAGTATTACACTCCTTATTTTCCCTGAATTAAAATTTCCGGATTTATCAATGATTGCTTTATAATATTACCATATCACTTGTCATTTTTCAACTTAAATAATTGACTGTTTTTGATTTTTATGCTATGATTATCCCAAGGTGATTTTATGAGAATTTGTATTTACGGATCTGCAAGCAACGATATCGATAAGGAATATATGACGAAAACGGAAGAGCTGAGCATTGCATTGGCAAAAAGAGGTCATTCCCTTGTTTTCGGAGGCGGAGGACAGGGACTTATGGGAGCAGCGGCGAGAGGCTTCAGCTCTCAGGGCGCTTCAATTATCGGAGTTGTGCCAAAATTTTTCAATGTTGACGGCATACTTTTCGACAAATGCGATGAGATGATACGCACGGATACAATGCGCACAAGAAAGCAAAAAATGGACGACCTTGCCCAAGGCTTTATCACAACGCCCGGCGGCATCGGCACGTTTGAGGAATTTTTTGAAATTATTACGCTGAAGCAGCTGGGGCAAAGCAAAAAGCCGTTGGCGGTTTACAATATTAACGGCTACTTTAACAAGCTCAAGGCTCTTTTGGACAACTGCGTAGACGGGAAATTTATGCCTGAGCATTCTCTTGAGCTCTGCTTTTTCAGCAGCTCACAGTCTGAAATTATCGACTATGTGGAAAATTATTCATCCGATGATTTCAACATTTTAAAGTACAGAAGCATTACAGCCGAGGACAAATAAAATGAAATATTTAATTATCGGTTCAGGGGGAACCGGCGGCTGTATCGGCGCATATATGACACGAGCAAAGGCGGACGTCGCCATGATTGCCAGAGGCTGCCACCTTGAAGCAATCCGCCGAAACGGGCTTTTTATGGAAACAACCGCTTTCGGACAATTTACGGTTTATCCGAAAATATCCGCAGCGGAGGAATACAGCGAGTCTCCCGATATAATTTTTGTCTGCGTAAAAGGCTATTCCCTTGACGGCGTTATACCGTTCATAAAAAGAATTGCGGGGAAAGATACAATTATTATTCCCGTTTTGAATATTTACACCGCCGGGGAATATTTGCAGGAGAAGCTGCCCGAAATAACCGTTGCGGACGGCTGTATTTACGTTGCCGCAAACATAACCGATTACGGAAAAATCAAAATGCACGGCGATATTTTCCGAATTATTTTCGGCATCAGAGGCAGAGAAGCCACAGCAGCCGAAAAGATACGCTTACAGCAAACGGCTGCGGATCTTAACAGCAGCGGAATTATGGGCATTGTTTCGGAAAACATCCGGCGTGACGCTCTTTTAAAGTTTTCCTATGTTTCGGCTCAAGCCGCCTGCGGAGCTTACTACGGCGTAACGGCAGGCGCAATGCAAAAGGACGGAGAGGTACGCAATTGCTTTATCGAGCTTGTAAGAGAAATCGATACTCTTGCAAAAGCCATGGGAGTTGATTTCGGCGAGGACATAGTAAAACGCAACCTTAAAATTCTTGCGGATTTGCTGCCCTCATCCTCCACATCCATGCAAAGAGATATTGAAGCGGGAAAGCAATCTGAAATTGACGGGCTTATTTATTCCGTTGCGGACAATGGGGCAAAGCTGGGAATTGAATTGCCCATGTATGAAAAAATCACAAGAGAGCTTCGGAGCAAATTAAAAAATAAGTATTGACACTCGTTATTTATATGATGTATACTTACTGAAAATAAAAAATAAAAAGGAAGGATTATTATGCAGCTGCTTGTTCTTATACTTACAAAAACAGAATGTATGCCGCTGATTGTTTCCGGCTTGGTGGGTGCAGGTCTGGGAGATCCCACAGTCATAAACTGCGAGGGAGCTTTAAACGTCATTGATAAATCAAACGTTGAACCGCCTCCGATTTTTGGCGGGCTCAGGTATATGATTCACCAAGGGAAAAAAGAGTCAAAAATGATGATGGTTGTTCTGAAGGACGATCAGGTGGCAAAGGCAAAAAAGCTTATAGATGAAACGGTGGGAGGAATAAAAAATCCCAACACCGGAATAATTTTCACCGTGCCCGTGTCGGATGTTGACGGCTTAAGAAGCTGATTTTTTTTGCGTAAAGCAATCGGAAGGTTAATAAATTAAATGGAAGTTTTACTTTATCTCGGAATTGCCATGGCAATCGGTCTTGTGTTCAACCGAATTGTCAAAAAAATCGGTCTGCCCAATGTTACGGGTTATCTCCTTGCCGGTCTTATTGCAGGTCCCTACGTGCTTAACATTTTGCCTGCCGAAGCCGTGGAGCAAATGGATGTTATCACAAATGTGGCGCTGGGCTTTATCGCCTTTTCAATCGGCGGTTCCTTTAAAATTTCAAATATTAAGGCAATCGGTGCAAAGGTGCTTGTCATAACCGTATTTGAAGCCTGCACGGCGTCTCTTCTCGTTACGCTGGCGTTGTATATTTTCGGCTTTGACCTGCCCATATGTCTTGCCTTGGGCGCAATAGCCGCAGCGACTGCGCCTGCCGCCACTCTTTTGGTTGTAAGGCAGTACAATGCGGACGGTCCCGTCACAAGGATGCTTCTCCCCGTGGTTGCAATGGACGACGCCATATGTCTGCTGCTTTTTTCAATACTCTCAAGCATTGCGGCAGTTATTGCAAACGGCACGGAGCTGTCTGTGGGAAAAATGCTTCTTGACCCGTTAAAGGAAATAGGGCTGTCTGTGGTTTTGGGAGCCGCAGTGGGCTTTGCTGTAACTCTTTGCGCAAAGCTGTTTAAGTCAAGAGCCAACAGAATTGCCGTTATCGTCTGCTCAATTTTCATCTGCGTTGCATTGGCGGACAAATACGACTTGTCCTCTCTTTTGGTATGTATGATGAACAGCGCAATTATGGTGAATTTCAGCAAGGAAAGCGACAAAATGCTTGATGTGTGCGACCGCTGGACCCCTCCGCTTTTCCTGCTTTTCTTTGTAATTTCCGGCGCAGAGCTTAATCTGTCCATTATCCCGCAAGTGGGACTTATGGGAATAATCTACATATTGGCGAGGGCTTTGGGCAAGTATGCCGGCGCAACCGCAGGCTCCGCAATTGTGGGAGCGGACAAACAAATAGTAAAATATCTGGGGCTTACGCTTATACCCCAGGCGGGCGTTGCAATCGCCATGAGCCAGCTCGCCATTGACATATTGCCTCAATACGGCGAAGAAATACGGGCGGTTATATTAAGCGCGACTCTCGTTTATGAGCTTGTAGGGCCTCTTATTACAAAGCTGTCGCTTACAAGAGCCGGAGAAATTCAAAAAACCGCAAAGAAAAAATCGACTTAACGTATAAAGGATGGTGCCTTATGAAAAAAGACACATGCAAAATCGGATTTATAGGCTTAGGCGGCAGAGGGAGGAGTATGCTCGATCTTCTTCTTGACGTTCCCGGAGTAACCGTGCCGGCTGTTTGCGACAAGGTAGAGGACAGAATGAACGAAGGCGTGACAATCGTCACATCTCACGATAACTGCAATTATACGGTAAACGGCTACCTTGACTACAGGGAGCTTATTGAAAAAGAAAAGCTCGATGCTCTGTTTATAGCCACGACATGGATAACTCACATACCCATAGCGATTGACGCAATGAATGCGGGACTTCACGTGTGTATGGAGGTCGGCGGCGCAGGCTCTGTTGAGGAGTGTTGGCAGCTTATCCGCACAAGCGAAAAAACGGGAAAATTCTGTATGCTTGCGGAAAATTGCTGTTACGACCGCAAAGAGATGGCTGTTTTCAATATGGTAAAACAAGGGCTTTTCGGTGAAATCGTCCATCTTGAGGGCGGCTACAGGCACGATTTGCGGGATGAAATCGTATTGGGAAAGGAAAATATCCACGGCAGGCTTAAAAATTTCATGCACCGCAACGGCGAGCTGTACCCGACCCATGAAATCGGCCCTATCGCCAAGCTTATCGGCATAAACAGGGGCAACCGCTTCACATCCCTTGTATCCGTTTCAAGCAAATCCCGAGGACTTAATCAGTGGATAAAAAACGAAAAAGGCGAGGATTATTACCTTAATGATTATCCGTGGAGCTGCGGAGATGTTACAAGCACAATAATCACCTGCGCAAACGGAGAAACAATTTCAATTCACCATGACTGCTGTTTGCCCAGACCCTATTCCAGAGAATACACCGTTCAGGGGACAAAAGCAATTTTCAAGGAAGCTCCGGACGATACAAACGGCGTGATTTATATTGACGGAGTATCTCCCGAACAGCACAAGTGGGAGGATTTCAACGAAAAATACAGAGACAAGTACGACCATCCCCTTTGGGCAAGCTATCAAGTTCAGGGCATACAAAAGGGGCACGGCGGCATGGACTTCCTTATACTTGCTGCCTTTGCGGAAAGCGTTCTCCTTGACGAACAGCCTCCTATAGACGTTTACGACACAGCTGCATGGATGGCAATTACTACACTTTCGGAGCAATCCGTTGCCTTAGGCGGCACGGCTGTACCGTTCCCCGATTTCACAAACGGCAGGTGGATAGAGAGAGAACCGTTCAGAAGAGGACCCTTCTGCCTGGATGAAATATGCAGCGAATATTTTAAGTAACCGCCGGATAAATAATCTCACAACCTATACTCATATTTACATACACAGTAAAAGCGGCAGTACCAAAAGGCTGCCGCTCATGTTTTATTTAAATTCTCGTATTTTTATTTAAATTCTACAAACTCAAACCGCCATACATATTCTCATACAACACAATATTTATTGTTTCATTTGAGGTTCGGGATATGTTTACTTTATATGTTGTGCCGGGAAAATCATCTTCGGAGAGAACGACCATTAATAATTGATCGCCGTATTCCTGATCCTCCCACTGCACATTGCCGTTTTCGTCTGTTGTACCTATTGGAATATATACAAGATCGGAGTAATTATATCCGTATGGTTTTTTCTGTTGCTCATAATAAACCACTGCGTCAGTGACAGCGCTGCCTTCCGAATCGGTAATATTTATTGTAACCGGATCGTTGGTTCCTATGCCTATGCTGCCTAAAAAATACATCAATGACATAATCAACGCCGTGACGTACTCCCACCACTTAAGCACTATCATGTTTTGAAGTGGGGGCTTCTCGCTCAATAATCCCAACGGACTAAGTATCAACGAGCTATCCCCGTTCGCCCAACGGTTCTATATTTGGTTATGCTAACACAAGTCGCATACCCTCGTTTCTTATGTTGACTGCGGCATTTACATCTCTGTTGTGATGAGTGCCGCAGTTTGGACAAGTCCACTGCCTTACGGACAAATCCTTTGTTTCATTATTTTTATATCCGCACTCACTGCACAATTGAGAGCTTGCAAAGAACTTATCCGTTTTTATAAGGCATTTGCCTAAATCGGAAAGCTTATAGCTAAGAAATGTTACAAGCATTCCCCAACCGTTATCAGCAACGGATTTTCCGAAATTTAGGGATTGTGACATACCTTTCATATCAAGATTTTCTATACAGATACAGTCATAATTATCTGACAACATTTTTGACTGCTTGTGTAGAAAATCCTTACGCTGATTGGAAACCTTTTCGTGAAGCTTTGCAACCTTAATTCTCTGCTTATCGCGGTTATTACTGCCCTTTTGCATAAGAGAAAGCTTGCGTTGTTCGCATTTTAGTTTCTTTTCTGCTTTACGGTAGTATCTCGGATATTTAGGTTCGTTCCCGTTGCTGTCTACATACAATTCGTGCATAGAAAAATCTAAACCTAAGAAGGTTTGCGGTTCTGTTTTTTGTGCTTGGTTTTCGTACTCAAACAGAATACTCGCAAAATACTTTCCGCTTGGGTTTTGACTTACTGTTACAGATTTAAGCTTATAGTTTTCTGGTATAGAGCGGTGCTGTTTCATTTTGACAAAACCGATTTTAGGAAGCTTTATACAACCGTCTTGTACGAAAATGTTTCCGTTTACACATACGGTTGAATAGCTTTTTTGATTAGCCTTTTTACTTTTGAATTTCGGAAACCCTGTTTTGGGATTTCTGAAAAAATTTTGAAAAGCAGTGTCAAGATGTCTTAATGATTGCTGCAGTGCGATACTGTCCACATCTTTAAGAAAAGTCTTTTCGGATTTTAGTTTTACCATATCTTTGGCACAATCTGTATAGCTAAGTGAAAGTTTATCCGCTTCATATATACGGATTTTCTTATCAAGATAGTAATTGTAGACCATTCTTACACAACCGAAAGTTTGTGAAAAAAACTGAGTTTGTTCTTTATTTGGATATATTCTGAATTTATATGCTTTGTTCAACATCTTTCACCTTACTTTCAATTATTTTCTATATTTGTATTTTATAGGAAAAAGTAAGAAAAGTCAAAAAATAGTCGCAATTCATCTCACCGCTTACAGAAGCGGGAGTATTCTTGCGAAGTTTTGATAAAAAAACCTCCTAATTTTAAATTTAGAAATCGAATAAATACTTTCTGAGACACAATATCAGACCTTCATATTTAGCAATCGCCCCCTTTAATTCAGTAATATTTTACCCACATTTATTATAGTACAAATTATAATAAATTTCAAGCGATTTTCAAAATATTGTCAATTAGTCTGAAATATTTTCATCTTTTTACGCAATATGCACAAACACAGCAGAGTCATGGGCATTTTTTGTTTTTCAAATCTGAAATTCATCGTTCATAGGAAGCGGAAAAATGACGTTGTTTCTGCAAAGCTCAGACAACAATACTCCCCAGAACCTCGCCAACCTTTTCACGGATAACAAGGTCTGCCGTGCTGTCCATCGGCGTTGCGTCTCGATTTATGAGAACAAGGCTGCCGCCGGAAAAATATCTTATCATGCCTGCTGCGGGATAAACGGTAAGAGACGTTCCCGCAATAATAAGCGTATCGGCGCAGGCAATGGCGTTTACGGCGCCGCTGACGGTTTCATCGTCCAAGCCCTCCTCATACAGCACCACATCGGGTTTGATTGTTCCGCCGCATTGACATTTCGGTACTCCCGTTGAATTTAAAATATATTCGGCATCATAAAATTTGCCGCATTTTGTACAGTAGTTTCTGTGGACGGAGCCGTGAAGCTCGTAAACTCTTTTGCTGCCGGCTTTTGTGTGAAGTCCGTCAATATTTTGAGTGACAACTGCCGAAAGCTTGCCCGCCTTTTCCATTTCCGCCAATTTCAAATGGGCTTTGTTTGGCTTGGCGTCAAGGCAAAGCATTTTATCACGGTAAAATTTGAAAAATTCCTCCGTATGACGGACAAAATATGTATGGCTTAAAATCGTCTCAGGCGGAACGTCGTATTTTTGATTATAAAGCCCGTCAACGCTTCTGAAATCCGGTATTCCCGATTCGGTGCTGACTCCCGCTCCCCCAAAAAAGACAATATTTTTTGATTTGCCGACTATTGCTTGAAGAAGATCCGTTTCCTTTGACATATTTATCCTCCCGATTATTGTTTTTATCAATATATATTTTACCCTTTACCGTAAATTTTTTCAAGCGTCACAATACATATTCTCTTTACTTACCGTTAAAATTGTGATAAAATGTCATTAAGTAAGTACTGATTAAATCGAGTGCGTCGGATGCTTAGAGGATTTTTTGCAAGACAAGGAACAAAGCGCAAGGAATACTGACGTATTTCGAGCATTTGTGACGATGTATTGCGGAAAATAATCAAGCAGGCGGCGGCGATGCGTCAGGCGTGATTTAATCAGTGTTTACTTTACATCAACTGAAAGGACTTACATATAATGAAGCAGCTTCTTATGGGCAATGAAATAATGGCTCTCGGCGCATTGAGAGCCGGAGTGGGACTTGTTTGCGGATACCCCGGCACGCCCTCAACAGAGGTTTTGGAGACAATCGCAAAGAAAAAATCAAAGGGCGAAATTCAGAACGTTTATGTGGAGTGGTCGGTCAACGAAAAATCCGCCATGGAGGTTGCCGCCGGAGCAGCTTATTCCGGAGTCCGCTGTCTTGTTACGATGAAGCAGGTCGGCTTAAATGTGGCGTCCGATCCTCTTATGTCCCTGGAATATGTGGGAATTAAAGGCGGAATGGTGATTTTGGTCGCCGATGATCCCGGCCCCATATCCTCTCAAACCGAGCAGGACACGAGAAAGTTCGGTGAATTTTCAAAGGTTCCCGTATTTGATCCCTCAAGTCCGGAAGAGGCTTATCTTATGATAGCGGATGCCTTTGAGCTTTCCGAAGGAACAGGCTCTCCCGTATTTTTCAGACCTACAACGAGAATTTGCCATGCCACGGCTTCAATCGAACTCCTTCCCGATTTGCCGAAAAAGAAGCCGCAGGGATTTATCAAGGATTCGTCAAGATGGGTAATCTTTCCGAGAACGTCCTTTTTAAACCACAAGAAAATAGAGGAACGCAACGAAAAGCTGCGCACCGAGCTTTCATCATACAAATACAATGAAATCACAGGCACGGGCAAAAAGGGAATTGCCGCAGGAGGAGTAAGCGTTGCATATGCAAAAGAGGCGCTGAACATCATCGGCGGCGAGTGCAGGATGTTTAAGGTCGCAACGCCTTTCCCGTTCCCCGAAAAAAAGGCTCTTGAATTTTTAGACGGATTGGACGAGGTTCTCTGTTATGAAGAGCTTGATCCGGTTATCGAAAAGGAGCTTACATATATTTGCGGAAAATACAATTTAAATATCAAAATAAAGGGCAAGCTTTCCGGAGATACGCCCAACGCAGGCGAAAACAGCGTTGAAGCTGCCGAAGAAATTTTTGCAAAATTTTTGGGACTGCCCACGCCCGAAAAAATCGAACAGCCCGATATTCCCCTTCCCGTCCGTCCGCCCACACTTTGCGCAGGCTGCCCCCACAGGGCTTCATTTTACGCAGTAAAGCTGGCAATGAAGGGACGCAAAGCGGTATTTGCCGGCGATATCGGGTGCTATACTTTAGGCAACGCCATGCCGCTCGATATGACGGATACCTGCCTTTGCATGGGTGCAGGAATTACCATAGCTCAGGGAATAAACCGAGCCGAGCCGGACACGGTGTGCTTCTCCTTTACGGGCGACTCAACGTTTTTCCACACCGGACTGGCGGGAATTGCAAACGCCGTTTACAATGACGCCCATATGGTTGCGGTAATTCTTGACAACTCAACCACCGCCATGACAGGTCACCAGCCGAACCCGGGAACGGGAAAAAGCGCCATAGGAGAGGTAGCCGAAAAAATCGATATTGAGGGCGTTCTGCACGCTTTGGGAGTCAAAAGCATCTATACCGCAGATCCGCTGAAGCTTCCAGAAGCGGTTGAAACCGTAAAAAAAGCCGCCGATGCCCGAGGCGTTTCGGCAATAATCTTCCGCTCCCCCTGCATTGCAATCGTCAACCCCCTTCCGCTTTTAACGGTAAACAAGGAAAAGTGCGTCGGCTGCAAAAAATGCATAAAGGAGCTGGGATGTCCCGCTATTGTTAAGGACGGCAAAAAGGTTAAAATCGACTCAACCCTTTGTTACGGGTGCGGACTTTGCGCTTACGTCTGTCCCACAAACGCCATCAATGTAAAGGAGGAGAACCAAAATGCTTAATATTCTTCTTGCCGGCGTCGGCGGTCAGGGAACCGTTTTAGCGTCAAAAATCATAGCGGCGTGTGTTATGAAAAGGGGCGAAAATGCTCACACGGCGGAGACTATCGGAATGGCTCAAAGAGGCGGCTGCGTTGTAAGCCATGTGCGGATAGGCGAAAACGCCTACAGTCCGCTTATTCCAAAGGGGCAAGCTGACGTAATCATAGGCTTTGAACCGGGAGAGGCGGTCAGAGCGCTGCCCTATCTTAAAAGCAGCGGAACGGTTATAGTAAGCACAATGGCAGTAACACCCGCCACAGATTCGCTTTCGGACGGTACATACAACGGCAAGGATATGATTGATTTTCTCAAAAAGAAAAATATAAAGTATATCGCCGTTGACGGTGAAGAAATCGTCAATCGGCTTGGCAGCTCAAAGTCCTTAAATATCGCTCTCTTGGGAGCGGGAGCAAAGGAAATGGGAATTTCTCTTGAGGATATCGAGGATGTTATCCGCACGTCTCTTAAGCCGCAATTCCTTGAAGGCAATCTTGCGGCGTTAAAAGCAGGCGCATTATACGCCAAATAAACGGCAGTACGAAAAGAGGATTTTAAATGCTTGAAAAGGTTTTGATTTTCAATTGCAGCGGCGATGTTAAAGCTTTAATCAATCGGACGCTGCTGCCTCTGAAGGTTAGGCTTGTCTTTGTTGAAAAGGAAGATTATTCAAAGCCCTTAGGCGTTCTTGCGGGCTTATCGGGAATAATCGGCGAGGATACGGCTTCCGATTATCCCGAAATATCCGACACAATGATAGTGTTCGCATTTTTCGGCGACAAAAAGCTAAACTCGGCTTTATCCGCATTAAAAAAAGGCGGCTTAAACCTGCCGTACAAAGCGGTGCTTACCGATGAAAACAAGCTTTGGCCGGCAAACAAGTGCTTTAATGAAATAAAGCAGGAGCATGAAAAATTAAATAACCGATAATTAAAAACACCGTGGATTTTCGCAATTCACGGCGTTGTTTTTTACTTATTTGCTTCTTAATATTCTTTATTATCCTTGAGAAGCTCTCTTATATATTTGAAGGTTTTTTCCTCTCCCTCACGGCTCAGCATTGTCAGAAGCTTTTCAAGAAGCTCGAAGGTTTCGGGATGAGCGGTTAGTCTCTTCCTGCTCTTTGAAAAATACTGAAGAGGATAAGAATCGTCATATTTGTCCCCCATGTAAATTTTACTGGCGGCAACTCGGTCGCAAAACATCTCAACCACATATTTCAGAGGCATTTTTACCGGTTCTACAAGCTTTGTTTCAATATTGTAATCCGTCCAATATTCAAAATGGTGCTTATTTCTGCCCTTATGATGAAGCCACGCCTTGGAATAACCGTATGTCTCCCTTTCCGCCTCATTGGGACTTCGGGTGCCCAAATAAAATTTTGCGCCCGTAAAAAATTCGGTAGGAGAATACTTCGACAAATCGTGCCTTAATCCCTGCATGGGTATTCCCGCCTTAATGCAATTTTTAATCACTTCGTGCCTGTGGCGGGTTATAGTTTTAAAATGCTTAATCGGATGTGACATTTTTGCCTCTTTTTAAAGATAATATCCCTTTGCAATCATATCGCCGATAGCCTGAACGACTCCGTCTTTGTCCTCTTTGTATGTAACGCCGTACCATTTATCTTCAGCGGTGAGAACCCTGACCTTTTTTATGTCGTTCTCTATAAGCTCGGACACAACGGAAGGTAAATAGTATTCGGATTTTGGCTTTGTTATATTCTCTTTAAGAAACTCCTCAAAGCCCCTTTGAATATAGCCGAAAATATCAGGCTTAAAGCCCCATAAATTCATGGAAACCACCGTATCAGGCAAAAGAGCGGTCCAAGTTTTTCCGTCATCCTCCGTATACTTACAGTCCATAATTTTTGTCCGCTCGGTTACTCTTTTAAGTATGCCGTTCTCCGTCTCACATACTCCTCTTGAAACACACCCGTTTTCGGTAAGAGTATTTTTAAGCCTGAAGCCTACCATGCAGTAATCCTCTGTTTCCTTAATAAGCTCCTCATAAATTTTGTCAAAGGCGGTTCTTCCGTAGTAATCATCGGCATCTACAACGGCAAAAGGTTCATGAACGGCATCTTTACAAGCGAGAATTGCCTGAGCCGTTCCCCATGGCTTTGTTCTGCCCTCCGGACATTTAAAGCCCTTCGGCAAGTCATCCGTTTCCTGAAATACGTATTCCACATCAACAGACTTTTCAATTCGTCTTCCGATAATATTTTTAAAATCTTCCTCTATTTCATGCTTGATAACAAATACAGTTTTATTAAATCCTGCCCTTTTCGCATCGTAAACGGAAAAATCAAGAAGGACTCTTCCGTCCGAGGTGATAGTCTCCATTTGCTTTAATCCGCCGAAGCGGCTGCCCATACCGGCTGCCATAACCACAAGCGTTGCGTCATTTTTCATTCAATCCAAAACCTCCTGCTCTTATTGCATTGATTAATTGTATCACATAATAAAAAAAAACACAAGATGAAATTTCCAAATCCTAAGCACAAATCCGACGCTCAAAAAAATTCCCGCCGATAAGGGCAGGAATGTATATTAGATATTTTTAAAGCTCACAGTGCTCGCAGCTTCCACAGTCGGGGAAAATCGATCGGTCGTATTCAATGCCGTTTTTATCGTAATAGTCTTTAACAGCCGCCTTGACTGCTTCCTCGGCAAGAACGGAGCAATGAATTTTATGGGCGGGCAAGCCGTCAAGAGCCTCTACAACCGCTTTGTTTGACAGCTTCAACGCATCCTCAACACTATGTCCTTTTATCATCTCGGTCGCCATACTGCTTGTGGCGATAGCCGAACCGCAGCCGAAAGTATTAAACTTGCAGTCGGTTATTGTACCGTTGTCAATCTTAAGGTACATTTTCATTATATCGCCGCACTTGGCGTTTCCTACCTCGCCTACTCCGTCCGCATTTTCTATTGTTCCCACATTTCTGGGATTGCGGAAGTGATCCATTACCTTTTCGCTGTATAACATATTGTTTCCTCCTTAATCTATTTGAAATAATATTGTCTTTTTCCGCTTTCAAGGTCCTTCCACACAGGAGACATTGATCTGAGATATTCCACAACCTCGGGTACGCTTTTTATTATATGGTCAATTTCCTCCTCGGTGTTGTATTCGCTTATCGAGAGCCTTAACGAACCGTGGGCAACCTCATGAGGCAAGCCTATGGCAAGCAGCACATGACTTGGGTCAAGAGAGCCTGAAGTGCAGGCGGAACCGGAAGATGCGCAAATTCCCTTTTCGTCCAAAAGCAAAAGCAGCGACTCGCCCTCAATTCCCTCAAAGCACATATTCACATTGCCGGGCAGCCTTTTTTGAATATCGCCGTTTACTCTTGAATGAGGGATTTTTGAAAGCTCGGCAATAAGCTTATCTCTAAGCGGCATCACCTTTGCGGTGTTTGTTTCAATATTTTCACACGCCTCCTCCAAAGCGGCAGCCATACCCATAATTGCCGGGATGTTTTCCGTGCCGGCACGCTTGCCTCTCTCCTGTGCGCCGCCCTCAATTATATTTACAAGAGGTATTCCCTTTTTACAATAAAGAGCGCCTACTCCCTTCGGTCCGTGGAATTTATGAGCGGAAATTGAAAGCATATCGATATTATCGTCTTTAACGTTGACCCTAATATGACCCGCCGCCTGAACCGCATCCGTATGGAAAACTACGCCCTTATCACGGCATACCCTTCCTATTTCCCGTATCGGCTCAACCGTTCCTATCTCGTTGTTTGCATACATAACCGTCACAAGACAAGTATCGTCCCGAATTGCCTCGGCTACCTGCTCCGCCGTGACAAGACCGTTTTCGTCCGTGGGAAGAAGTGTTACATCATAGCCCTGTTTTTTTAATTTGTCAAGGGTGTGCAGCACGGCGTGATGCTCTATTGAGGTTGAAATAATATGCTTTTTTCCTTTTCTTGAACCCTTTGCGGCAGCGGAAATTATCGCCTGATTATCCGCTTCGCTTCCTCCCGATGTGAAGGTTATTTCATTTGGAAGGCAGCCCAAGCATTTTGCGACAGTCTCTCTCGCCGTGTATAACGCCTCGGCAGCTCTTTGCCCGGCGGAGTGAAGACTGGAAGGATTGCCGTAAATATTATCCATATAAGGAAGCATGGCGTTAATAGCCATCTCGCTCATTTTTGTCGTTGCGCCGTTGTCGGCATATACATACATATAAATTACCTCCGTTCCGTATATGTATTTATTATTTGAATAACATACCTTTTTTGTAGGTAATTATACTATAGCATTATATGAAGTACTTGTCAAGTACTAAATTCAGATTTGTTGCCGCTGAAAAAAATTTCATATTTTTCCAAAATACCTATTGACATAGTAGGAATAGTATGATATAATTCATTCAACAACAGAGAAAGGGGTGCGGAAGATGAAAAATTCATTTCCGATTTTGTCCTACGCTGAGAATATCCGCAAACGAATGTGCCGATGTTGAAAATCTTGCAACGCTGAATACAAAAACATAAATTATTAATTTTAACATTCGGAAAGGATATTACATTATGAGCAAATATAAATTTGAAACAATCCAGCTTCACGCAGGACAGGAGCAGCCCGATCCGGCAACAGACTCCAGAGCCGTACCCATTTACCAGACAACATCTTATGTATTCAAAAATTCCGCCCACGCCGCGGCTCGCTTCGGACTTACCGACTCAGGCAACATTTACGGCAGACTCACAAACTCCACTCAGGGCGTATTTGAAACAAGAATAGCGGCGCTTGAAGGCGGCGTTGCGGCGCTTGCAACAGCCTCGGGCGCAGCGGCGATTACATATACGATTGAGGCTTTGGCTCAAAAGGGCGATAATATTGTGGCTCAAAAGACAATTTACGGCGGCAGCTACAACCTTTTGGCGCACACACTTCCCCAGTTCGGTATAAGCACGACCTTTGTGGATGCGCATAATCTCAGCGAAATTGAAAATGCGATACAGGACAACACAAAGGCGATTTACCTTGAAACCTTAGGCAATCCCAACAGCGACATTCCCGACATTGACGCAGCAGCGGAGATAGCCCACAGGCACGGACTTCCGCTTGTTATAGACAACACCTTCGGAACTCCGTACCTTATCAGACCTATTGAACACGGAGCGGATATTGTCGTTCACTCGGCTACAAAATTTATCGGCGGTCACGGAACGACCTTAGGCGGCGTAATTGTTGACTCCGGAAAATTCGATTGGAAAAAGAGCGGCAAATACGCTCCCATAGCAGAGCCCAATCCAAGCTATCACGGTGTTTCGTTTACAGATGCGGCAGGAGAAGCGGCTTTTGTCACATATATAAGAGCGATACTTCTCCGCGATACGGGAGCGACAATTTCTCCATTCAACGCTTTTCTGCTTTTACAGGGAACGGAAACACTGTCATTAAGGCTTGAACGCCATGTCGAGAACACAAAAAAGGTCGTGGAATTTCTTGCAAACCACCCGCAGGTTGAAAAGGTCAATCACCCGTCACTTCCGGACCATCCCGACCACGCATTATACGAAAAATACTTCCCAAACGGCGGCGCTTCTATTTTTACATTTGAAATCAAAGGCGGACAGCGTGAAGCCCACGCCTTTATAGACAATCTTGAAATTTTCTCACTGCTCGCCAATGTTGCGGACGTCAAAAGCCTTGTAATTCACCCTGCCACAACTACTCATTCGCAGCTGACGGCCGAGGAGCTTCTCGATCAGGGTATTAAGCCCAACACCATAAGACTTTCAATAGGCACAGAGCATATTGACGATATTATCGCCGACCTTCAAAAGGGTTTCGACGCTGTAAAGTAATCGGAGGGAACCGTTATGTCTGAAAAAATTTATAAATCCGCAGATGAACTTGTGGGAAACACTCCCCTGCTTGAATTGGTTCGCATTGAAAAAAATGAAGGGCTTGACGCCAAAATACTCGCAAAGCTTGAATATTTCAATCCCGCCGGCTCCGTAAAGGACAGAATTGCAAAGGCGATGCTCGATGATGCGGAGCAAAGCGGAAAGCTTAAAGAGGGCTCGGTAATTATCGAACCAACCAGCGGCAACACGGGCATAGGGCTTGCGTCTGCGGCGGCGGCAAGAGGATACAGAATTATAATCGTTATGCCGGAAACCATGTCCGTTGAACGCAGACAGCTTATGAAGGCATACGGCGCCGAGCTTGTGCTTACGGACGGCGCAAAGGGAATGAAGGGAGCAATTGCAAAGGCGGACGAGCTGGCAAAGGAAATCCCAGACAGCTTTATCCCCGGTCAATTTGTAAATCCTGCAAACCCCAAGACACATTACGAAACAACGGGACCTGAAATTTACAGGGACACAGACGGCAAGGTTGATATTTTTGTCGCAGGCGTAGGCACCGGCGGAACCGTTACCGGTGCGGGGCAGTATCTCAAGGAGAAAAATCCAAACATAAAAATCGCAGCGGTTGAACCTGCCTCCTCAGCCGTTCTTTCAACGGGAGTTGCCGGATCTCATAAAATACAGGGAATCGGCGCAGGCTTTGTTCCCGATGTTCTGAATACGAAAATTTACGATGAGATAATCACGGTAACAAACGAGGACGCCTTTGCAACGGGCAAGCTTATCGGAAAAACAGAGGGAATACTTGTGGGAATATCCTCCGGCGCGGCTGTTTGGGCTGCAATTGAGCTTGCAAAAAGACCTGAAAACAAGGGCAAAAACATAGTGGTGCTTCTGCCCGATACCGGCGACAGATACCTGTCAACTCCGCTTTTTGCCGATTGACAGTACAACCGACATCATATATTATAATGACAGACACAGGAAAAGGGCTGAGCATTTCACCCTTTTCCATTGTTCGTTATATTAGAACACCGAAAAGGAAGAGAATTATGGCATATACTAAAGAACAGGCATTGTCTCTGCTTGAAGAATTTAACAAGGGCGAGTTCCATTTAAAGCACGCCCATATTGTAGGCGACGTAATGAGGTGGTTCGCCAAGAGCTTAGGCTATGGTGAAGAGGCGGATTTATGGGAGATTGTGGGACTTTTGCACGATCTTGATTTTGAGCAATTCCCCGACGAGCACTGTATAAAGGAACAGGAAATTATGAAAGAGCGGGGAGTTGACGAGAAAATAATTCACGCTGCGGCAAGTCACGGCTATATGCTTACGGTTGACATAAAGCCTGAGCACGAAATGGAAAAAGTGCTTTACGCAACGGACGAGCTTACGGGACTTATAGGAGCGGCCGCTATTATGCGCCCGTCAAAAAGCGTTGACGATTTAGAGGTTAAATCGGTTAAGAAGAAGTACAAGGACAAGAAATTTGCCGCCGGCTGCTCAAGAGAGGTTATCGAGCGAGGCGCGCAAATGCTTGGCTGGGATTTGGATTACCTTATCGGTCAAACGATTTTGGCGATGAGAGAAAGCGAATATGTGGATTGACTAAAATGAATATTTCAACCATGCAATCGGAAATAATCAGGCTGAAAAAAGAGAAAGACGTGTGCATTTTGGCTCACAGCTACCAATCTGCGGCAATTAAGGAAATCGCCGACTATACGGGGGATTCATTCGGATTAAGCGTTCAGGCGGCAAGGGCTGAGCAAGGCACAATTCTTATGTGCGGAGTGCGTTTTATGGCTGAAACCGTAAAGCTGCTGTCCCCGAATAAAAGAGTTATTCTCGCCAATCCCTACGCCGGCTGCCCCATGGCGGAGCAGATGGATAAGGATTTGATTAATTCCGTAAAAGAATATTATCCCGATTATACCGTTGTTTGCTATATCAACACCACTTCGGAGTTGAAGACAATTTGCGATGTCTGCGTAACATCATCCTCTGCGGTGAATATCATACGAAAAATTCCAAACAAGAAAATACTGTTTATTCCGGACTGTAATTTAGGCTCCTACATAGCGAAAAAACTGCCGGAAAAGGAGATCAAGCTCTTGCAGGGCGGCTGTCCCATTCACGCAAGAGTCTCAAAAAAAGATATAATTGCCGCAAAAGCAGCGCACAGAAATGCGCCTGTCCTCGTTCATCCCGAATGTACTCCCGATGTGTTGGAGTTAAGTGACTTTGTGGGTTCAACAACGGAAATAATAAGCTTTGCCCGAAATTCCTCCGAAAACGAATTTATAATCGGAACGGAAATCGGCATTGCGGAGCAGCTCTCTTTTGAATTTCCCCACAAGAAATTTTATCCTCTGTCAAAAAATCTTATCTGTCCGAATATGAAGCTAACCGTATTATCCGATGTTTTTCAGGCGGTCAGCGGTACGGGAGGAGAAGAGATTATGCTTTCGGATGAAATTATGAGAGACGCCAAAAGGTGCATAGACAAAATGATTGAATTGGGATAATCTATGAGTAAAGCGATAATAGCCATGAGCGGAGGCGTAGATTCCTCCGTTTCGGCATACATAATGAAAAGCAAGGGCTTTGACTGTATTGGCGTAACAATGAAGCTCTTCAGCAATGAGAGCATTGCCGCAAGCCAAAGGACCTGCTGCTCAGCCGAGGATACGGAGGATGCCCGCAGCGTTTGTATAAAATTGGGAATACCCTATTATGTTTTTAATTTCACCTCGGATTTTGAAAACCGGGTTATCGAGAAATTTGCAAGGGAGTATGAAAGCGGCGCAACGCCCAACCCGTGCATTGACTGCAACAGATATTTAAAATTCGGAAGGCTTTTCCAAAGAGCAAAAGAGCTTGGAATTGGCACTGTTGCCACAGGGCATTACGCAAGGATTAGGGAAGAAAATGGCAGAATGATTTTGCTAAAGGCTGTTGACGCAAAAAAGGATCAAAGCTATGTTTTGTATGCCATGACGCAGGAACAGCTGAGGCATACGAATTTCCCATTAGGCGAAATGACAAAGGAGCAGGTAAGGGAAATCGCCGCAGAGCAGGGATTTTACAATTCCGCAAAGCCGGACAGCCAAGATATATGCTTTGTGCCGGACGGAAATTACGGTTCTTTTCTTGAAAAATACAGAGGAAGGCCCTATCCCAACGGTGATTTTGTCAATACAGAGGGTTCTGTTTTGGGAAAGCACAGGGGAATTGTAAATTACACCGTCGGTCAGCGGCGGGGACTTGGAATTTCATCCCGAAGCAGGCTTTATGTCTGCGAAATCGACAACAGAGAGAACAAGGTTATTTTAGGGACAAACGAGGAGCTTTTCAAAAAAGAATTTGACGTAAAGGATTTTAATTGGATAATGTTCGGTACAGCCCCCGACAAGCCCTTTAAAGCGGCAGTACGGGTTCGGTACCACCAAAAGGAGCAGGAGGCTGTTATTTCACCGACAGGCGAAAATACGGCGCACATCGAATTGAAAAATTCTATGAGAGCCGTAACAAAAGGACAGGCCGCAGTGGTTTATGACGGGGATTTTGTTATAGGCGGCGGAACGATTTTTTGAAGCTGTAAATTGCATAGAAAATTGCCGTAGGAGCAGCATCCTGCGGCAATAATTTTACATAAATTTTGTCAGTCAAGCTTTGCGGCAACCCTTAAAATGGATCTTGCGTCCGCAGGCTTTATCACAGAGTCGGCGTCAAAGTCGGCTGCAGCAAGGTAAACATTCTCAAGAATGTCAATCTGAGCGGCTGCTCTCAGGGCAAGCCTTGCGTCCGCCGCCGTAATCTTGCCGTTGCCGTCCACATCGGAGGGAACGATAACAGTGTATTCAGACACAACGCCGCCGCTTTCGTCAAAAGTCTGCACCTTGCAGCCCGTACCTACAAGAGACTCGCCTTCAAGCTCCTCTCCGTCTGCATTAAAAAGCTTAAAGCTGCCGCCTGTAACAATCGCCGCAAAATCCTCTGCACTTGTGTCCGCAGGAATTGTAATCCGCTTTGTTCCCTCAGCCAATGATGCCAACGCTTCATCTACCGCAAAAGGCACTTTCTCCGTGTCGGACTCCTCCGTTGAAGACTCTTCGGTGCTGGTTCCCGCCGCTCTCGCCGCCTCCGTTGTGGCTTCCGCCGTGGGCGGTTCTGCTGTGGTCGGCTCTTCCGTTGTTGGGTCTGCTGTTGGCGGCTCTGCTGTGGTCGGTTCTGTTGTTGTAGACTCCGCTGTAGTCGGCTCGACTGTAGTCAGCTCAACTGTTGTGGGTTCAGCCGTGGTTGGCTCCTCTGTCACAACATATTCACCTAAGGATACAAATATTATTCCATTTTCGTTGGCGTATATTTCCGCAGCCGTGCCGTCATAGCCGTAAATTATAAATCCGTCAATAAGAACATATGTCCAGCTATCATAACCATAATCGCAAATATATCCAAATGCATCATCACCGATTGAGGTTACGCCAATGCCGATTGTTACAGTTTTAAGAGATGTACAATTCACAAATGCATCACAGCCAATTGATGTTACGCTGTCGGGGATTTCTATACTTGCAAGGGATGTGCAGCCGGAAAATGCATCGCCGCCGATTGAGGTTACGCTGTCAGGAATTTCTATACTTGCAAGGGATGTGCAACCGGAAAATGCATCAACGCCGATTGAGGCTACGCTGTCGGGAATTGAATAGGATGTAATACTGCCTCCTTCAGGGAATTTAATAAGCCTTGTTTTATCCTTATTAAATAATACTCCATATTCATCGCTTGAATAATATATGTTGTTTTCACCAACGGTTATGCTTGTAAGGGATGTGCAGTCTTCAAATGCACCATACCCGATTGAGGTTACACTGTCGTGGATTTCTATGCTTGCAAGAGATGAACAACCGTAAAATGCATAATCGCCAATTGCGGTTACGCTATTGCCAATTGTTACATTTGCGAGAGATGTGCAATTTCTAAATGCATAATTGTCAATTGATGTTACGCTGTCAGGGATAGTTATGCTTACAAGAGATGTGCAGCCATAAAATGCAGAACTGCCGATTGAGGTTACGCTGTCAGGGATAGTTATGCTTACAAGAGATGTGCAGCCGGAAAATGCAGAACTGTCGATTGAGGTTACGCTATCTGGGATAGTTATGCTTGTAAGAGATGTGCAGTCGGAAAATGCAGAACTGTCGATTGAGGTTACGCTATCTGGGATAGTTATGCTTGTAAGAGATGTGCAGTCGGAAAATGCAGAACTGTCGATTGAGGTTACACTGTCGGGGATTGTTATGCTTTCAAGAGATGAACAGCCGAAAAATGCTCCACTGTCGATTGTGGTTACACTGTTACCGATTGAAACACTTTCAAGAGATGAGCAGCCGGAAAATGCAGAACTTCCGATTGTGGTTACACTGTCGGGGATTGTTATGCTTTCAAGAGATCTGCAGTTGTAAAATGCATCTTTTGCTATTGTTTTTGTTCCCTCTTTTATTTCATAACTACCGCTAAGACTTGTTTGAGCTTCTATACAATGATTGCCTATATATAGAACTCCGTCTTCCCAATTGGAGCCATTGTTATAATATGCGGTGTCGTAAAATGCCCAAACGCCGATTGTGGTTACGCTATCCGGGATAGTTACGCTTGTAAGAGATGTGCAATTGCAAAATACATAATCATCGATTGAGGTTACACCGGTATCAATCGTTACGCTTATCAGGGATGTACAGCCGTAAAATGCATAGCTACCGATTGAGTCTACACTGTCGGGGATGATTATGATTTCAAGAGATCTGCAATTGTAAAATGCATAATCATCGATTGAGATTACGCTGTCGGGGATTATCATGCTTTCAAAAGATCTGCAGTTGTAAAATGCATAATCACTGATTGAGATTACGCTATCGGGGATTGTTATGCTTTCAAGAGATCTGCAGTTGTAAAATGCTTCACTTGCTATTGTTTTTGTTCCCTCTTTTATTTCATAACTACCGCTAAGACTTGTTTGAGCTTCTATACAATGATTGCCTATATACAGTACTCCATCTTCCCAGTTGGAGTCTTCATTATAATATGCCGTATTATAAAATGCTTTTCTGCCGATTGTGGTTACGCTGTTGGGAATTGTTATATTTGCAAGTGATGTACAGCCGTAAAATGCACCACTTTCAATTGAGACTACACCGTCGGGGATTGTTAAACTTTCAAGGGACGAGCAGTATCCAAATGCATAACTGCCGATTGTGATTACACTATCGGGAATAGATACGCTTGTAAGAGATTTGCAGTTGTAAAATGCACAATCTCCGATTGAGGTTACACTGTTGGGAATTGTTATATTTGCAAGAGATTCACAGTGCCTAAATATACTACTGCCGATTGAGATTACACTGTCGGGGATGGTTATGCTTACAAGAGATCTACAGTAGGAAAATGCATAATTTCCGATTGAGGTTACATTGTTGGAAATCGTTACACTTGTAAGGGATTTACAGTTGTAAAATGCACCGGAGGAAGCAGAGCTTGCACTTTTGATTGCGGTTACAGGATACCCATCTATAGTATCCGGAATGGTATAATCACCGCTGATTGAGGTATCGCAGTCGGTAATAGTCGCCTTGCCGTTTGATACAGTGTAGGTTAAATACCCGTCTTCAGATGTGTATGATGCTGCCGAGGCGGTTAGGGTTATGGGAGCTGCGGACAAGATAAGCAGCACGGACAAGACTACGCTGAGAAGTTTATTTAGCTTGGACATTTAATTTTCCTCCAAATTGAATTACATAAAACTTACATTGTATTATAGCATACAAAATGTCCCGTAAAAAGGTCTTTTAAAAATTTCTTGAAAAAATTTTAAAGGATTAGCGTGATTTTCGGCTGTTTTCGAGTAAAAAAAATAAAAGTAAATGCAATTCCGGTCGTTTTCGGTCAAAAAATACAACGGAAATGCTCCGCAATTTTATCCGAAAAAAATGTAGACCGCCGATGCGATAATTATCAATCCACCGACGGCCTACTTCTGAAATTCAATCATTAATTTCGTCCTTTTTATTCTTTTTAATTTTTAAATTTTCATTGGAATGGTTCTTAAACTTTAATTTACAAACAGTTTTATTTGACTTCAATTTCAAACGGTTTACTATATATAAATTTTTCCAATGGGGCAGTTTCTCTATCGGCCTTTTCTTTCTCTTATTTCATTGGCTTAGCTGCCATACGCTGCACATTTACATTAATTTTATTTTGTGCTTAATTTTAAAGGAACGATTTCGCCAAATTCCGAATAGCAATCACAATCCACCTTTTAAGCCTTCGCCTTTTGAACATATGCCTTTTGGTTTTGGAACTTAGAATCAGATGAAATTTTTACTTAACCGGTACAAAAATACTTACGGACTATCTTTCTTTTAATTTCTCTTAAGAACGGTACTCATTATTTTATTTTTAATGCCGATCCTTTTCCTCTGACTGCTTTTGCGGAAGATATCGATACTGCTGCTTTATACTGACCGCCGGCGATCTGATTGATTAGGAGCTAAAGCATACATTGCACAGTTACATTATTTTGCAGCTGCCTTAAATCAAAGTCAACCATTTATTATTTTTGCCTTATGCGATCCGCCGATATTTTACGAGCCGACGTACTCATTACATGAACATTGGACTCACCTCCCGTGTTTTATTTGGTTGTTTCAAGGATTTATCTTATCATTTTGGGTTATCTCTCTTTTGCACCCTTATAATAGCATACTTTTCCCGCCTTGTCAAGAGTTTTTTCATATTTTTTTCATTTTTTCTATCACTTTTATGTGTCATTTGTACAATAAAAATATGAACAAATTATGAACAGAAGATTTCGACCTCCGAACAAGCCCTTTCGCCGTAATCGAATGCTTCATAAGGCACGGGGACGGGCACGGCCTGCTGCATTACAAAAATCTGCTGCACCTTGTTCCCTGTTCCGAAAAAAAATCATCTGTCAGGTTATACTTTTCATTGCTCATTGACTTCCGAAAAATACAATTTAAAAAGACGCCTGAAAAGCTCCAGACGTCTTATTATACATTTTGCTATCAAACAAGCTCGATAATGCACATTTCAGCTGCATCGCCTCTGCGTGCGCCTGTTTTGATTATACGGCAATAACCGCCGTTTACATCTTTGTACTTGGGTGCGATTTCGTCAAAAAGCTTTTTAACGACATCTTCTTTTGTGATATAAGCCATAGCCTGTCTCTTATTATGAAGATTGTCCTCTTTTGCAAGAGTAATCATTTTTTCAGCCATTGAACGAACGTCCTTAGCCCTTGTAACGGTGGTTTCAATTTTGCCGTTTTCCAAAAGGTATGTTACCATCGCTCTGAGCATTGCTCTGCGCGAATCAGTAGGTCTGCCGAGTTTTCTGGTTCCGGGCATGTAATTCACTCCTTTACCGTTATTGGTATAAATTTGGATTTACTCATCATCACGGCGAAGGGAAAGTCCGAGAGAACTGAGCTTTGCGATCACCTCATCAAGAGATTTTCTGCCTAAATTTCTGACTCTCATCATTTCATCTTCTGACTTTGAGATTAAATCCTCTACCTTGTGAATATTCGCTCTCTTTAAGCAGTTGAACGAACGAACTGAAAGGTCAAGTTCCTCAACAGTCATCTCTAAAATCTGAGTTTTGTTGTCTTCGCCCTTTTCTATCATAACCTCTGTATTGCTCGCCTCATCGGACAAGTCAATGAAGAGGTTGAGATGCTCGTTGAGAATCTTGGCTGCAAGGGAAACTGCGTCTTTTGCCGCAATAGTCCCGTTAGTCCAAACCTCAAGTGAAAGCTTATCATAGTCGGTTATATCCCCGACACGAGCATTTTCAACTTTGTAGTTTACTTTTACGACAGGCGTATAAATAGAGTCGATTGCGATAACCCCTATAACGGGATCCATCATCTTTTTGTTACGTTCTGCCGAAATATAGCCTCTGCCACAGTCAGCCGTAAGCTCCATGCGTACATGAGCGTCCGAGTTAAGAGTTGCTATGTGCTGCTCCGGGTTAAGTATCTCAACCTCGGAATCAGCCTGTATATCGTCTGCCGTGATTTCACATTCACCGCTGCAATCGATATACAATGTTTTGGGTCCTGAGCCATGAATTTTCAGAATGACATTCTTTAAATTCAGGACGATTTCCGTTACATCTTCCTTTACGCCCTCAATTGTCGAAAATTCGTGAAGTACGCCGTCAATGCTTACCGAAGTAATAGCATATCCGGGAAGTGATGATAACAGAACACGGCGAAGGCTGTTGCCGAGTGTTGTGCCGTAACCCCTTTCAAGGGGCTCAACCACAAACATACCGTAGGTACCGTCCTGTTTTAAATCAACAGCATCAATTCTGGGCTTCTCAATACCTATCATTCAAAACCCTCCTTAAGTTTTTGCAGTCAGGCTGCTAAAATATTCAATTTAGCCGCTGAGCTATTATTTAGAATAGAACTCAACAATAAGATGTTCTTCAACGGGAACAGAGATCTGCTCACGAGTAGGAAGAGCAACAACCTTTGCTGTATAATCAGAGCCGATTTCCAACCATTCGGGTACTACGCCTGTCTTTTCAAGGATAGCTTTGAACTTTTCGGACTCAAGGCTTGACTTGCTGATTGCAACGGTATCGCCTGCTTTGCAAAGGTACGAGGGAATATCAACTCTCCTGCCGTTTACAAGGTAATGACCATGAGTTACAAGCTGCCTTGCTTCCGCGCGAGAGGAAGCCCAACCGAGAGAATAAACTACGTTGTCAAGACGGCTTTCACATATTTTCAATAAGTTGTCACCGGTTACACCTGCCTGACGAACTGCCATTGTGAAATATTTATGGAACTGACTTTCGTTCAATCCGTAAAAGCGTCTTGCTGTCTGCTTAGCGCGAAGCTGAAGACCGTATTCAGAGAGCTTCTTACGACCCTGTCCGTGCTGTCCGGGAGCATAGCTGCGGCGCTCGAATGCACACTTTGAGCTTGTGCATCTTTCACCCTTTAAAAAGAGCTTTTTGCCCTCTCTGCGGCACAATTTACATACCGCTCCGGTATATCTTGCCATGTGTTAAAACACCTCCAGTTTTTAGGTTATACACGTCTTCTTTTTGGCGGACGGCAGCCGTTATGAGGAATGGGAGTAACGTCTTTGATCATGCTTACTTCAAGACCTGCTGTCTGAAGGGCTCTGATTGCCGCTTCTCTGCCCTGTCCGGGACCCTTTACGAAAACCTCAACAGTCTTCATGCCGTGGTCGATAGCTGCCTTTGCGGCAGTTTCAGCTGCTGTCTGAGCTGCGAAGGGCGTTGACTTTCTTGAACCTCTGAAGCCCATTTCACCTGCACTTGCCCATGATACCGCATTACCCTGAGTATCGGTAATGGTAACGATGGTGTTGTTAAAGGTGGACTGGATATGAGCTGCACCGCGTTCAATATTTTTACGCTCGCGACGCTTACGGGAAGCGCCTTTTTTAGCGGTTGCTTTTGTAGCCATACTTTTCCCTCCTGATTATTTCTTCTTATTGGCTATCGTCTTCTTGGGACCCTTGCGTGTACGTGCGTTTGTCTTTGAACGCTGTCCTCTTACGGGCAGACCCTTTCTGTGACGAACACCACGATAGCATCCTATTTCGATAAGCCTCTTGATGTCATAAGCTGTTTCTCTTCTGAGATCGCCCTCAACCTTAACGTTGTGGTCAATATACTCACGAAGTTTTGAAACATCATCTTCGGTTAAATCCTTGACTCTTGTATCGGGATTTATGCCGGTTGCCTTAATAATGTCGCTTGCGGTTTTACGGCCGATACCATAGATATAGGTAAGACCGATTTCAATTCTCTTCTCTCTGGGAAGATCAACACCGGATATACGCGCCATTTGTCAGTTGCACCTCCATTACGGTATTATCAGAGCATCAACCCTGACGCTGCTTGTGCTTGGGATTTTCACATATAACCATTACTTTTCCCTTGCGTTTAATGATTTTGCACTTCTCGCAAATTTTCTTTACAGAAGGTCTGACTTTCATTGTTTTACCTCCTTAAAATTAACCTATTTGGATCTCCATGTAATACGCCCTCTTGTGAGATCATAGGGCGACATGTCAACAGTTACCTTATCGCCGGGAAGTATCCTGATGTAGTTCATCCTGAGCTTACCGGAGATCGTGGCTACTATCTGGCGGCCGTTTTCAAGCTCTACCTTAAATGTTGCATTGGGAAGAGCCTCGACCACAACACCTTCGACTTCGATCATATCCTGTTTGGACATACTATTTTACCTCCCTTTCACCTTGGCGCCGGATTTTATTCAACGCCTTGTTTAAAGAATGATTTGCTGCTGTTTCGGCGTCTGTCAGAACATAACGGGTAGGGGCTAAGTGGATAAGGTTTTTCTTTTTTGGTCTTTCAACCGGTCTTTCCTTACCGTCGCACACCATAGCGCTTTTTTCGGATAATTCCACAACCGCCAAAAGCTTCCCCTTGTCTCGCCCTGCCTTTGATATTACTACGCTGCCCTGCTTTATTTCCATATTCTCACCTATCGGGAAGAGTAAGGATTTCGCAGCCGCCGTCATTTGTTATGGCAATTGTATGCTCAAAATGAGCGGATAATTTGCCGTCCTCAGTTATGACAGTCCAGCCGTCCGACAGTTGTTTTACCTGCCAGCTGCCCTGATTAATCATGGGCTCAACAGCAATAGTCATGCCCGGCAGCAATCGGACTCCTTTACCGGGAGTTCCGTAGTTCGGAACCGATGGATCCTCATGGAGCTCTCTGCCTACGCCGTGACCAACAAAATCACGTACAACGCCGTAGCCTCGCTCCTCGCAATACACTTGAACCGCATGACCGATATCGCCGAGTCTGTTGCCAGCGACAGCCATTTTAAGCCCCTCATAAAGAGAGTCCCTCGTGGTGTCGATCAGCCGCTTTGCCTCATCGGAGATGTCCCCGACCGCAAAAGTGGCAGCATTGTCGCCGTTGTATCCGTCCTTAACCGCACCGAGATCGATACTAACAATATCGCCCTCTTTTAAAATACGGTTCTTTTTCGGTATTCCGTGTATTACCTCATCATTTATGGAAATGCATGCCGTTGCAGGGAAGCCGTACAAGCCGAGGAAGTTCGGCTTTGCCCCTTGACTTTCAATGTACTTGCGGGCAATTGTGTCAATCTCAAGAGTAGAAACTCCCGGACGGACAGCTTCACCTGCCAACTTAAGTGCCGTTGCGGAAATTCTTCCCGCCTCACGCATGAGTTCAATTTCCCGGCGTGTTTTCAGCACTACCATGCTTAATCCTCCAATGCTTTGAAGGTAAGGCTTGTAGTATCGGCAATATTTTCCTGACCTTCAACTATAGACAGCTTGCCTTTGCTCTTATAGAAATCCTTAAGAGGTTCGGTTTCACTGTGATAAACCTTTAATCTTTCAAGGACAGTTTCCGCTGCATCGTCCTTACGCTGAACGAGCTCGCCTCCGCAGCTGTCGCAAACACCATCCACCTTAGGCTTGTTAAACTCAAGGTGATAGGAGCTTCCGCACTTTGCGCAGACTCTCCTGCCTGACATTCTGCGGACAATAGCGTCGTCGCTGACCTCAATATCAATTACCTTATCGATTGCAATACCCATTTCGTCAAGAGCCTGAGCCTGAGGAATTGTGCGAGGGAATCCGTCAAGGATAAATCCGCCTTTACAATCATCCTCGGATAATCTCTCTTTGATGATGCCGATAACAATATCATCCGGAACGAGTCTGCCCGATTCGGTATATTCTTTTGCCTTAAGCCCCATTTCCGTGCCGTTTTTAAGAGCCGCACGGATAATGTTGCCCGTTGAAATTGTGGGGATAGCAAGCTTTTCACTTACTTTCTCCGCCTGCGTGCCCTTGCCTGCGCCGGGAGCGCCGAGAAAAATTATATTCATCAGCCGCTCCTTAATCAAGGAAGCCCTTGTAATGGCGCATCATCATCTGGCTTTCCAGCTGCTGTACTGTTTCAAGAGCAACACCTACAAGGATTATGATTGAAGTACCGCCGATGGAAATGGAAACTCCCGCTGAGCTTTCCGAAATAACCGCATCCATAGCCGTGCAGATAACAGCTGTAATCTGAGAGTAAAGGATGGGGAAGATAGCTACTACGCTGAGGAGCAATGCACCCAGAAGAGTGATTTTTGAAAGCACCTTTGCAATATAATCCGAAGTGGGTCTGCCGGAACGGATTCCGGGGATTGTGCCGCTGTTCTTGGCAAGGTTATTGGCCATGTCAATAGGATTATACTGAATTGAAGCATAGAAATATGCGAAGAAAATTATAAGGACAAAGTAAATCAGTCCGTATGCCCAATGGTCCGTTGTAAACACATTGAAGAACTTGTACCAGAAGGTACCCTCCTCGGGGTTTACAAACATCTCAATCGTTGAAGGAAGAGAGAGAATTGAGCTTGCGAAGATGATGGGGAGAACGCCGGACATATTGACCTTAATGGGAATATGCGAGCTTTGACCGCCGTACATCTTACGGCCTACAACACGCTTTGTGTACTGCACGGGAATCCTGCGCTCGGCATTGTCCATCCAAACGATGAACACAACCATCAAAAGCAAACAAACTACTGCGATGGGAACGAGAACATAATAAATTCCGCCGTGATCCATGTAATTGTAAAGCTGAGTTGCATATGTGGGAAGCCTTGATACGATACCCGCAAAAAGAAGTATTGAAATACCGTTGCCGATACCCTTGTCGTTTATCTGCTCACCCAACCACATTGTCAGTGCGGTTCCTGCGGTTAGAATAAGTATGATTGTAATTGCCTGGAAAACCTCTGCAAATGTTGAGGTTGTAGCTGTCAATGCACTTTGGCTGCGAAGATATACATAATATGCCACAGCCTGAAGAAGCGCAAGACCGATTGCGGTGTATCTTGTGATGGCGCTGATCTTTTTGCGTCCTTCTTCACCCTCTTTTGAGAGCCTCTCAAGAGCGGGGATTGCAACTGTAAGAAGTTGGATGATAATCGATGCGTTAATATAGGGCGAAATCGACAAGGCGAAAAGCGTACCCATACTGAAAGCGTCGCCGGATATCATATTGATATAATCGAGGAATGTAGCGGTCGTAGTTGACGAATCGAGAAGACCGCCCTCCGCAATATTAAGAAACGGTACCGGAATTGCTGAACCAAGTCTGTATATAAAGATAATGAATGCGGTAAACAAAATCTTTCTACGCAGTTCCGGAATCTTCCAGGCGTTTTTGATTGTCTGAATCATTTTGTTACACACGCTCCTTTTTTTCGGATAAACCGAATTAAGATCTCATGTGGTGCAATTAAAGAGTTTCTGCTTTGCCGCCGGCTGCCTCGATTTTCTCTTTTGCTCCTGCGGAAAAGGCGTTTACTTTAATTGTAAGCTTCTTTGTAATTTCGCCGTTACCCAGAACCTTAACACCATCAAGCTGCTTTTTGATAAGACCGGATGCTATAAGCGCGTCGACATCAACAACTGCGCCGTCATCAAACTTATCGTTGATTGCACCCACATTTACGGTTGCAATCTCCTTTGCAAAGATGTTGTTAAAGCCTCTTTTGGGCACACGTCTCTGAAGGGGCATCTGACCGCCTTCAAAGCCCGGACGGGGACCTGCTCCTGCACGAGCCTTTTGACCCTTATGACCTTTGCCGGCTGTTTTGCCTTGACCCGATGCCGGACCGCGGCCTATACGCTTTGAAGGTCTGTTTGAACCTGCTGCAGGTGCTAACTCATGTAATTTCATTAGTTTGACCCATCCTTTCTTAAGCTTCGGTTACTTCGATAAGATGAGAAACCTTCTTAATCTTACCGAGAGTCTGAGGATTGTTCGGCTGAACAGCCTCATCACCTATTTTACGAAGACCGAGTGCATAAACGGTAGCAATCTGATCTTTCTTGCTGCCTATAAGGCTTTTAACAAGTTTAACTTTTAAGTCTGCCATACCGTACACTCCTTATCCTAAGATTTCCTTAACTGTTTTTCCTCTTGTAGCCGCAACTGTTTCAGCGGAGCGAAGCTGTGAAAGACCGTTAATGGTTGCTCTTACAACATTACAGGGATTGTTCGAGCGGAGAGCCTTTGTACGGATATCCTTAATACCGACTGTCTCAACAACAGCACGGACAGGACCGCCGGCAATAACTCCCGTACCGGGTGCGGCAGGCTTCAGAAGAACAACGCCTGCGCCGAATTTGCCTATAACTTCGTGTGAAATTGTTGTGCCCTTAAGTGGAACAGTAATAAGATTTTTCTTTGCATCCTCGATACCCTTGCGGATTGCATCGGGTACCTCGCCGGATTTACCAAGACCAAAGCCGATGGTTCCCTTTTGATCGCCGACTACTACGAGAGCGGAGAATTTCATAATACGACCGCCCTTAACAGTCTTTGATACACGGTTAATGGAAACGACTCTTTCCTGGAGCTCTTCCTGCTCCTGTGTTTCAAATTTAGCCAAAAGTATATCCTCCCTTTCGTTAGAAATCAAGTCCGCCTTCACGGGCGCCTTCGGCCAAGCTTGCTACACGGCCGTGATAGATGTAACCGCCGCGGTCAAAAACGCATTCTTTGATGCCCTTTTCAGCCGCACGTTCTGCAATTTTTTTGCCTACTTCTTTAGCAGCGTCTGCATTGCCGCCGTACTGCTGAAAATCCTTCTCAACAGTTGAAGCGGAAGCAAGAGTAACACCCTTATCGTCATCTATAAGCTGAGCGTAAATGTGCTTAAGGGAGCGGAATACATTAAGGCGGGGGCATTCAGCCGTGCCGTAAACCTTGCCGCGAACTCTTTTATGACGCTGAATTCGTGCCTGCTTTGTATCAGGTCTGTTTACCATTTGATATTCACTCCTTTATTATTTACCGCCCTTGCCGGCCTTGCCCTCTTTGCGTCTTACGTGCTCATCGGCGTATCTGATACCCTTGCCCTTGTAAGGTTCGGGAGGACGAACGCCTCTGACCTCAGATGCAAACTGACCTACCAACTGTTTGTCGGGACCGGAAATAACGATCTGATTGGGTGAAGGCACTGTAATAGTGATTCCTTCGGGAGGAGCCATGGTAACGGTGTGGGAGTAGCCTACCGAAAGAACTACATCCTTGCCCTGCATATTTGCACGGTAGCCGATACCTACTATTTCAAGCGTCTTGCTGTAACCGGTATGCACGCCCTCAACCATATTGGAAATAAGTGTGCGTGTAAGACCGTGAAGAGATCTGTTCTCTTTTTCATCGTTGGGGCGGGTAACCGTAATTGTGTCGCCGTCCTTAGCGATAGTCATATTTTTGTTGAATGTTCCGGTAAGGGTACCCTTGGGACCTTTTGCTGTTACTGTGCTGCCGTCGATTGTTACATCAACGCCTGCCGGAACTGTAATGGGCTTTCTGCCAATACGTGACATCCCTTTGTACCTCCTTACCAAACATAAGCAAGAACTTCGCCGCCAACGTTGGCTTTGCGTGCGTCCTTGTCGGTCATAATACCCTTGTTTGTTGAGATTATGGCAATTCCAAGTCCTTTAATAACCTTGGGCATATTCTCAACATCCGTATATATACGCAGGCCGGGTTTGGAAACTCTGCGTATACCCATTATTGAGGGGGTTTTATTGGGACCGTATTTGAGAGCGATTTCGATAACGCCCTGCTTATTGTCCTCAATTACCTTATAACTCTTTACATATCCTTCATCAACAAGAATTTTGGCAATTGCCTTCTTCATGTTGGATGCAGGAACTGTCACTACATCATGCTTAGCGGAACTTGCGTTTCTGATTCTTGTAAGCATATCAGCGACCGGATCGGTAATCTGCATTGAATGTTCCTCCTTACCAGCTTGATTTCTTTACTCCGGGAATCTGACCTGCATGAGCCAGCTCTCTGAAGCATATACGACACACACCGTATTTACGGAGATAAGCGTGGGGTCTGCCGCAAATTTTACATCTGTTGTGCTGTCTTGTTGAATATTTGGCAGGAGCGGCTGCTCTTACCTTTTGTGATGTCTTTGCCATTCCAACCCCTCCTTTACTTGGCGAACGGTGCGCCCATAAGGCTTAACAGCTCACGGGCTTCTTCGTCTGAATTAGCTGTGGTAACAATACAGATATCCATTCCGCGAACCTTATCAACCTTGTCGTACTCAATTTCGGGGAAGATGAGCTGCTCTTTAACGCCCATGGAATAATTTCCTCTTCCGTCAAATGAATTGGGGTTGATACCTCTGAAGTCACGAACTCTGGGAAGTGCGAGATTGAAAAATCTGTCAAGAAATTCATACATTTTCTCGCCTCTGAGAGTTACCTTAACGCCGTTGGGCATGCCTTCACGGAGCTTAAAGTTTGCAACCGATTTTTTAGCGTTGCAAACCACAGGCTTCTGACCTGTAATAAGTCCGATATCATGAACAACCGCATCAATAGCCTTGGGATTTTCTCTTGCTTCGCCGCATCCTACGTTGATAACGATTTTATCAATCTTAGGAATCTGCATAACGCTCTTGTAGTTGAATTTCTTCATAAGTGCGGGAGCAACTTCTGCTTTGTACATTTCTTTAAGTCTTGCCATTTTTATGCTCCTCCTTATTACTCAAACTTAGCGCCGCAGTCGGCTTTCTTGCATACACGAACCTTTTTGCCCTTGTCGTCTATCATGTGTCCCACTCTTGTGGGTCTGCCGCACTTGGGGCAAATAAGCTGAACCTTATCGGCATACAAAGCGCTTTCTGCCTTGATAATTCCGCCGGGCTCACCCATCTTGCGGGGCTTAACATGCTTTGAAACAATATTTATGCCCTCAACGATGACTTTGCCTTCGGAAGGGCTGACCTGGAGCACCTTACCCTGCTTGCCGCGATCCTTACCGTTGATAACTACAACCTTATCTCCGGTTTTAACATGAACTTTACTCATTAATCCTACCTCCCGATCACAGAACTTCAGGAGCAAGACTGAGGATTTTTGAATAATCATGATCTCTCAGCTCTCTTGCCACAGGTCCGAAAATACGAGTTCCCCTCGGGTTCTTATCCTCTTTGATTATAACGGCTGCGTTTTCGTCGAAACGGATATAAGTACCGTCATCGCGGCGAACGCCCTTTGCTGTACGGACGACTACCGCCTTTACAACTTCGCCTTTTTTAACAACGCCGCCGGGTGTAGCTTTTTTTACGGAAGCTACGATAACATCGCCGATATTGGCGTATCTTCTGCCGGTACCGCCAAGAACACGAATGCACATAAGCTCTTTAGCGCCTGTGTTGTCGGCAACCTTGAGAAGCGTTTGCTGCTGTACCATTGGTAGCCCTCCTTATTTAGCTTTTTCTATGATTTCAACCACGCGCCATCTCTTGTCTTTTGAGAGAGGACGGGTTTCCATGACCTTTACACGGTCGCCGATGCCGCACTCGTTATTTTCGTCATGAGCCTTTAATTTGATTGTACGGTTGACAATCTTTTTATAAAGGGGATGCCTTACACGATCCTTAACGGAAACGACTACAGTCTTATCCATTTTATCGCTGGTAACGAGTCCAACACGGGTTTTTCTTAAATTTCTGTCCATTACCGATTATCCTCCCTTTTATCAAGCATCTGTGCCATGAAGCTCAATATCACGCTGAACAGTAAGTATTCTTGCGATATCCTTCTTAACGGCACTGATACGCGCAGGGTTTTCGAGCTGGTTGATGGCCTGCTGGAAGTGCAGCTTAAAAAGCTCGTCCTTCAGTTCAAGAAGCTTAGCATCCAACTCCTCGGCGGACATTTTTCTTATTTCACTGGCTTTCATTGCTGCTCACCACCCTGTTCTTCCTTAGATACAAACTTACACTTAATGGGAAGCTTGTTTGCTGCAAGACGCATTGCCTCACGGGCAACGGACTCGTCAACGCCGGCAATCTCAAACATAACTCTGCCGGGCTTTACCACCGCAACCCAATATTCGGGGGAACCTTTACCGGAACCCATTCGGGTTTCAGCGGGCTTCTCTGTAATGGGTTTGTCGGGGAATATCTTTATCCAGACCTTACCGCCTCTTTTTGTATATCTTGTCATGGCGATACGGGCTGCTTCGATTTGATTGGCTGTGATCCATGCGGGCTCAAGTGCTACAAGACCGTAGTCGCCGTAGTTTACCTTATTGCCTCGGGATGCCTTACCTGTAAGGCGGCCTCTCTGTACTCTGCGGTATTTAACACGCTTAGGCAGTAACATTATTAAGCCCTCTCTTTCCTTGAATTTACTTTGCGGGTATCGTGAAGAACCTCGCCTCTGTAGATCCAGACCTTAATTCCGAGACGACCGGTCATTCTTGCCTCTGCAAAACCGTAATCGATGTCGGCACGGATAGTCTGAAGGGGAATTGTTCCCTCATGGTATGTTTCGGAACGTGCGATTTCGGCACCGCCGAGACGTCCGCTGACCTGAATTTTAATACCCTTGGCGCCGAGCTTCATAGTTCTGCCGATAGCCTGCTTAAGAGCGCGGCGGAAAGACACACGCCTTTCAAGCTGAGCCGCTATATTCTCAGCAACGAGCTGAGCGTTAAGATCGGGCTGCTTGATTTCAACGATATTGATATAAACATCCTTATCGCCGCCGAGCATCTCTTTGCATTTTGCCTTGAGCTTCTCTATTTCGGCGCCGCCTCTGCCGATAACCATACCGGGCTTGGCGCAGTGAATGTTTATACGAACCCTTTTGGGGTCTCTCTCGATTTCAACCTTAGGTACACCGGCGGGAGCGAGAGTTTTAAGAAGATATTCACGGAGGTTGTAGTCGTCTACAAGATTATCTCCGAAGTTTTTCTTATCCGCATACCAACGGGATTCCCAGTCTTTAATAACTCCGATTCTCAAACCGGTAGGATTTATTTTCTGTCCCATTTATTTTTCCTCCTCCCGATTATTCTTCCTCAGACTCTTTGAGCGTAAGGGTTACATGAGAAGTCTTTTTGTTGATTCTGTATGCGCGTCCCTTAGATCTGGGTCTGATTCTTTTAAGTGTGGGTCCCTGGCTTACTGCGCAATATGAAACGTAGAGCTTGGAGACATCCATATCAAAATTGTTTTCGGCATTTGCCATAGCCGACTTAAGAAGCTTTGCAAGAGGTTCACACGCAGCCTTAGGTGTGTACTTCAGGATTGCCATAGCTTCATCAGCGGGCTTATTTCTTATAAGGTCGAGAACTATCTGAACCTTACGGGGTGCAATGCGCACAAAAGTCGCTTTTGCTGTTGCTTCCATTACTTCCACTCCTTTGACTTATTTACCGTTGTTAGAGGTTTTTGAACCTGCATGGCCTCTGAATGTTCTTGTCGGAGCAAATTCGCCCAGCTTATGACCGACCATATCCTCGGTAACATAAACGGGAACATGCTTTCTGCCGTCATGAACTGCAAATGTATGACCTACAAAATCCGGGAAAATCGTAGAGCTTCTGCTCCATGTTTTAAGGACTATTTTTTCTCCGGCATCGTTCATTTTCTGAACCCTTTCAAGCAGCTTGGGCTGCACATAAGGTCCCTTTTTAATACTTCTACCCATTATTAATAGCTCCTTTCCCGATTATTTGTCGTTGCAGCGTCTCACGATAAGCTTATCGGAGCGCTTATATTTCTTACGAGTCTTGTAGCCGAGAGCAGGCTTGCCCCAAGGCGTTACAGGACCGGGACGACCGATAGGTGATTTGCCCTCGCCGCCGCCGTGAGGATGGTCGTTGGGGTTCATTACGGAACCTCTGACCGTAGGACGGATACCCATGTGACGGGTACGGCCTGCCTTGCCGATTTTAACGTTTTCATGGTCGGCGTTGCCTACCGTTCCGATAGTAGCCATGCAAATTGCGGGAACGTTGCGAAGCTCGCCTGAAGGAAGTCTGAGAAGAGCGTAACCGTTCTCCTTAGCCATAAGCTGAGCTGCGTTTCCTGCCGCTCTTGCAAGCTGTCCGCCTCTGCCGGGATAAAGCTCCACGTTATGGATAAATGTACCGGTGGGGATATTTACAAGAGGAAGAGCATTGCCCGCCTTGATATCCGCATCGGGACCGGCGACAACCGTATCTCCGACTTTAAGACCCTCGGGAGCAAGGATGTAGGTCTTCTCGCCGTCCTCATACTCCAAAAGTGCGATATTTGCGCTTCTGTTGGGGTCATATTCCAAAGTTTTTACTTCCGCCTTAACACCGAATTTGTTTCTCTTGAAATCGATAACACGGTACTTACGACGGTTTCCGCCGCCCTTGTGGCGAACGGTAATTCTTCCGTAGCTGTTGCGGCCTGAATGCTTTTTCAGCGGTTCAAGCAGGCTTCTTTCGGGACCGCAGTCCGACAGCCCGGAATAATCCGTAACAGACATATTTCTTCTGCCGTTAGTAGTCGGATTATAGACTTTAATAGCCATTTTCTGAGTCACTTGCCTTTCTTGTCCGAAAACGGACCGGATTTATATGCTCAGACAGCTTAGCGGTCGGCAACCATACATCACTGTCTGAAAATGTGATTTTTTATCAATACATTCCGTCAAAGAACTCAATGGGCTTTGAGTCTTCGGTCAGAGTTACGATTGCCTTTTTCCAATCGGGCTTATAGCCTGTAAAACGGCCGTAAGTTCTCTTATGACCTTTGACGTTCATTGTGTTGACCTTGGAAACCTTTACCTCGAAAAGCTCCTCAACAGCCTTTGCAATATCAATTTTTGTAGCGTCCTTTGCCACCTTGAAGGTATATTTCTTTTCGGGAATTTCAGCCATACTTTCCTCGGTGATAACGGGCTTAAGGATTATATCCTGAGCAATTTTACTCATGCGTATACCTCCTCGATCTTATCAACGGCATCCTTGAGGATTACAAGCTTATTGCAGTTAAGCATATCGTAAACGTTGAGAGTGTTTACAAGAGTAACCTTAACGCCTGCAATGTTTCTTGCGCTCTTGTAGATAACGTCATTCTTTTCGGGAAGAACGATAAGGGACTTCTTGCCTGCGTCGATAGCGGAAAGAGTTTTTGCAGCTTCCGCAGTCTTGATTGCTTCAAGCTCGAAGGAGTCAAGAACGATGATTTCGTCAGCCGCAAGCTTTGCGGACAAAGCCGACTTCATAGCGAGTCTTCTTACCTTCTTGTTGATTGTGTATTTATAGCTTCTGGGCTTGGGTCCGAGAGCTACGCCGCCGTGGTACCACTGGGGAGATCTCGTTGAACCCTGACGGGCTCTGCCTGTACCCTTTTGTCTCCAGGGCTTTTTGCCGCCGCCGCTTACCTCTGAACGGGTAAGTGTGGACTGTGTGCCCTGACGCTGATTTGCAAGATAATTTACAACAGCGGTGTGCATAGCGGAGGTGTTGGGCTCGATTGCGAAGATTTCATCACTGAGAGATATCTCGGAAACCTCTTCGCCGGCCTTATTAACTACTTTAATATTAGGCATATTTACTTCCTCCTTACACTTTCTTCACGGCATCTGAAATAACAACATATCCGCCCTTGGGACCGGGGATGGCGCCCTTGATTGCGATAAGGTCGTTTTCAGTGTCTACCTTAACGATGTCAAGATTTTGAACGGTGACTCTTTCAGAGCCTAAATGACCGGCAAGCTTCTTTCCCTTGTAAACTCTTGAGGGATCGGAGCAAGCGCCCAATGAGCCTGCGTGCCTTGCAACGGGTCCTGTACCGTGGGATTCCTTAAGTCTGGAGAAATTCCATCTCTTGATTGCGCCTGCGGTGCCTTTACCCTTGCTGGTGCCTACAACGTCCACTTTGTCGCCGACTGCGAAAACCTCAGCCTTTACAACAGAGCCTACCTCGTAAGCCGCCGTATCGTCAAACTTGAATTCCTTGAGCACCTTCTGCGGTGCAACGTCAGCTTTTGCAAAGTGACCCTTAAGGGGCTTTGTAACACGCTGCTGCTTCTGAGCTGCGAAGCCGAGCTGAACTGCGGCATAACCGTCTGTCTCAACGGTCTTTTTCTGGACTACCGGACAGGGACCGGCTTTGACTACCGTTACGGGAATAACATTTCCGTTGTCGTCAAACACCTGAGTCATACCGATTTTTTTACCGATAATACCTTTTTGCATTGATTTTTCCTCCTGTCAGATTATTGGTTGACACAAGTCAACATGACCTGCGGTATATAATTGTATATATATCCTGTGTTAAATCAGAGCTTGATTTCGATATCCACGCCTGCGGGAAGCTCAAGGTTTGTAAGAGCTTCAACGGTTTTGTTGGAAGGTCTGAGGATGTCGATAAGTCTCTTGTGCGTACGCTGTTCAAACTGTTCGCGGGAATCCTTGTACTTATGAACGGCACGGAGAACGGTAACGATTTCCTTTTCCGTGGGAAGAGGCACGGGACCCGATACCTGAGCGCCTGTACGCTTTGCTGTTTCTACGATTCTTTCGGCTGCCTTGTCAACAAGGTTGTGATCGTAGCCTTTAAGTCTGATTCTGATTCTTTCCTTAACTGCCATTGTTAATTACGCCTCCTGTAAAATTTGGCGGGCTTCATGAATTTCATAAACGCACCCGGGTGTTTCGGATTTTTCCGTTTTAAAAACCGGAAATTCCTATTTCCGGGTCGGCTGAAATATCACGTCCGACAGGCAATTTTGCGGTTAAGGCACAAAAAGACCCCTTGTCGGATAGTTTCGCCCGGTTTGAAATCGGACATACTCCGCAGAAGTTTCCTGCATCAAAGTGCAGCCACATCCTGCATCATCGCATGGCTTGCGGGAAAAACGGACATAATTGTCCCCTCTTTTTCGCACGCTAAAGTATTATACATCATTGTTTTTTAAATTGCAACAACTTTTTTAATTTTTTTCATATAAACAAGGATTTTTTTCTTTTAAACAGTCAGCGGCTGTGCTTTAAAACGGCACGGCAGTGTTTAAACGGAAAATTAAGGCTGTCATCTATAAGAATTTGCAATAATCTTGATCCGGTTGATACTATCAAAAATTCTCCGTTTATGTGGTTTTTCGTGCGGATTTTGACAAAAAGTCTGCAAATTATTACATTTTTCACACAAATCCAAAACTTTATGCTATGGTATAACCACAATACAGCTGTATTAAATACGAAATGAAGGTGATAAAGAAAAAAAATAAGCTATATTGCAGAAATGCAGCCTAATTATGGAGAATAACAAAAAAAACATTCAAAAGGAGAATAACATTATGATTAAAAAGCAAATCAAACGCTCAATTGCAATTTTATTGGCGGTAATAACAATTTTTTCAGCTTTCGGCATTACAAGCTTCGCTCACAACACCACGGCTTACAATAAAATAAATTCATCCTCCGTAAGCTATGCAAAGACCTATACCATTTCCACCTCCGGCAGAACAATACCTTATACATCCACATCTCTTTCCACAAGAGGAACAGTAACCTACGGAAAAAGCTCCGGTGCTTACATCGACAATGCAGCTGACGAAATTTATGTTTACAGTGTAGGCAAAAATTCAAGCGGCACATACTACGCCAAGGTCACATATCCTTCGGGAAACAAGAGATTGACGGCTTATATTGCGCTTTCCGCAATTTCCTCAGGAAACGGCTCGAATAAATCGGTTACGTCCACAGGTAAATTTTACTGTGCAAAGAGATACGGCAATTCCACATCGAGCAGCTATTATGTAGCGAAAGGCGACACGGTATATCTTCTTGCAACAAACGGAAGCTGGTATCAAATTCTTTACCCAACAAGCGGAAGTGTGTGGAGAATAGCTTGGTGTAAGCAGACCGATTACAACAAATACTGCGGATCCTCCACAAAAACAACATACAACGACGTATTTGCATCATCTAAAGGCAAAGGCTATTCTCACACACAAGCGCTGGCATCGGAAAAGACATCCTTTACAAAAGGCGACTACATATATGTTTGGGGTATGCTTCATGACGGAAGCAAAAATCTCTACGAAACATATTCTTCAGGCAAATGCAATATGACGCTTTCTGTTTACAAGCCTGACGGTTCATGTAAGTTTACTTACACATACAGCAACTGCTGCTGCAACTGGATCGGCGTTTCCTTGGATGTGGCAGGAACATGGAAAATCCAATCTAAGGTTACCGGCGCTCTTACAGGCACAAACACGAGAACAATCACGGTTACCAACGGTTCATCCGGCAGTTCCTCCTCTACATCGACAAAAACCTACACGGGATATGTAAACACATCCTCGGCGCCTCTGGTACTCAGAAAATCCGCATCTACAAGCTCATCCGCTATCACCAATATGCCTAAAGGCAGCTCTCTTACGGTTCTTGATAACAAGGCGCAGACAAACGGCTTTTACCATGTAACGTATAACGGCAAAACGGGTTATGCGTCTGCAAGCTATATAAGCTTTACAAAGCCCACTACCGGCTCAACTTCCACATCATCCAAAATTACATTTTCTTATTCAAATTCAAAAACAGGCTACACAACCTCAAGCAGTTCAAAATTAGTTGTAAACGGCACAACCATTACCGTGGGTTCTACATTTTACACATACAACTCCAACGGCTCAGGCAGAACCACAGCGGCAACAAGCGGATATACATATGCTAAGGTAGGAAGTAAATATGTAAACATGAACGGATGGCAGTGCTGTGCTTATGCAAGATATATTCAATATTTGCTGTACGGCTGTCAAGATTTCAGCAGTAATAAATTTACGAGCATAAGCGCTGCAAAAGGAGCAACAGCTACTGCATCTTCAATAAAGACTTGGGTAAATACAGCAGGTGTCGGTGCACACATTCGTTCATCCCGTCCCCATTCACTCATTGTAATCGGAATTGACAATAACGGTTTCTATTATACAGATGCCAATGTTTCCGGAACCAATCAGATCAGAGTAGGATATTATACTTGGAGCGGTTTTGCATCAAGCAGTTTTAAAAATATTGAGTCTATTAAATACTACAAGGGTTGATACAGCACATATAATTCACCAAGTGAATGCATAGAAATAAAATAATCAATTCAACAAAAGCCGGGTACAGCAAAATGTACTCGGCTTTGCACATAATCAACTTTAATTAATAAGCAAAATGAAGTTGTATGTTTATTTAAACATCGGTTTGTCTTTTTTATTCCACATAAGCTCCGCAGGAGTGGCAGAACGAATCGCCGGACATAACGGGTTTACCGCAATTTGGACAAATCCGAGTTTCACTGCTTTCGGATTTCTCATCACCGGCATTATCCGTTTCATCCTTAGCCGAACCGTCAATTTCATCGGGAGTCGAATTCAATGAAACGCTGACGCCGCTTACATCGCCGGCATATTTTTCACCGGCTGTGATTTCGTTAAGCATAGACTCTGTGGCTTTAAGTATATCCTCGCCTGTGGCGCTGTCGGGATCAAGATCGATTGTATTTTGAGAAGACGAAGGAGAGTCCGTATATTTTCTAATAAGGTCATCATCGTATGAAGCATCTGACGAATTGGAATTAATTCCTGAGAAGCTGCCGCCGGTAAGCTGTCCCAAAAGAGCAGCATTTTTAATTGCCGCCGCCGATTCCTCGCTGGTCATTGCGCCGCCGTTTGCGGATGTTCCTCCTGCCGATGAGGCAGAGCCCAAAAGCTCGGCAATACGTTCGGGAGTCATAATCTCAGGGATAACCGGAGTAGCGGAGGTGTTGTCCGTTCCGCCTACGAAAGTTGAAGCTGAACCGCTTTTTTCAACGGCAGGTCTGTTGTTCCGCTGGATTACAAGCGCTGCAACAAGAGCCGCAAGAATGACAAACAATACTGCCGCTGCAATCAACGCAACCGTCTGCCAAGGAACGGATGAGTCCTCGTCATCGTTATTTATTGTTAATGCGGAACCTATTGTATAAGCCTCGGTTGGTGTTTGAACTATAACCGCCGCCGTATCCTCTTCAAACAAATCAGTAAGAGATGCGGAAAAAGGCAAAGACGAATCCTCTTCCTCTTCGGCTGCGGTAGTTGTGACCGTTGTAAGTTCGGTTGCGGTTTGAGTTGTATAAGTATATTGATAATTTGAACTGCTGTAGGTTGTGGCTTCGGTTGTGGTAACAGTACCCGTTCCCGAATTGTTTACCGGGTCGGCAACCGTAGTGTTGTCGTCCGACGCCGCCGTAGTTGTCGTATTGTCTCCTGACGGTTCCGTAGTGGTGGTATTATCATCGTTGGCAGCAGTTGTGGTGCTGTCGGGATATAACAGAGAATACAGCCAATCCGTCAGTGGTGAACTTCCGATAGCCGCTGTGCTGACATTACTCATTGCGGCAACCGTAACATGTACACTGCACACACAGCCGACAGCCATTGCAACGACCAATAATTTTTTAAGGTATTTTTTCATGGACATTCTCCTTAATACGGTTATTCCACACCTGTCAAATCACATCTACACTAAGACAATTATTAAGCTACTTAACTTTTTTAAAAGCTGCTCGCTATTCCTGCCGCATATCTTAATATACTGCGGGCATCCTTCGCCGTAACGTTTCCGTCGCCGTTTACATCGGCTGCATAAAATTCAAGTTCGCTGAGCTCCGTAAGCTGAGCGCCCGCACGCAGCGCAAGCCTCGCATCCGCAGCGGTTACCTTGCCGTCTCCGTTTGCATCGCCTGTCATATAGCTGTCCGCCGTTTCCGTATTGCTTTGCGTGTTCTCATCGGACTCCTGCGTTGTATACTCAATCTGCTCCGTTTGCTCCGACTGCTCCGTTTGCTTTTCCGACTCGGTCTGAGCGGCTGCGGTTGAAGAAGGAACAAATTGATATTTGGTTGTTGTTTCGCCTGTGCTTCCTGCGGAATTTAATGCCATTCCCGAAATATAAGACAACAGCTCATCCGCCGAAAGGCTTTCCACTGACTCCGGAACGGTATAAGCCTCTCCGAATGTTTCCGCAATCCAATCCTCAAAACTGCCGCCCTGTTGAATGTAATTAATGAGGTCGATTATCTCCATAACGCTCATATTCAGTCCGGAAATAAAGCTTTGCAAATCCCCTTCCGCATTTTCATAATAAACCGTGGTTTCGGTGGTTTCCGCAGCGGATGTGGGAATTAACCCGCTTATATCAAAGCCCCAATCGGAGCCTGCCGACACAACCACATTCAAAAGGCTTTCGCCCTCTTCTGAAAGCGCCGATACGCTTGAAGCTCCTATGGTGCAGGCTACAGCCAAAATTGTTATAGCCGCAATTACGGTTTTCAATCCGATGTTATTCTTCATTAAATATCATCCCAATAATTGATATTGCTGTAATCGATATTGCCATATTCATCATTACTGCTGTCAACACTGCTGTCAACGCCGTCATAGGAACCGTCTTCCTCATCAGCGGCGGGTTCAGCATTCTCCTCCGAAGAGCCGTCGTTCCAATAAGTAATATTGTCAAATCCACCGCTGTCTCCGTCATCCTCGAAGAATTGAGCAAGCGTTTTGGGCTTGTCCACGGAAGGAATGGTAGACTTGTCCATAACGGCTGAATTAAACTCGCTTCTCCTCGTCATTACGACAAGCACTATTACAATCACAAGCACAAGCAAAACGACTGCCGCTATAAATACAACGAGAGTAAGGGTACTCCCCGAAATGCCGGAGGAGTCATCGGAGGTATTGTTGACGACAATTATAGAGTTGACCTCTGCGGAGTTGTTGTTTTCCTGAGCCGCTGCGGTGGTGCTTTCGGCCTGCTGCGTCGTTGCGGCTTCAGTGGATGCGGCGGTAGTCACCGAAGACGAATAAGCCTGTCCGCCGGAGGACTGCATTGTGGTAAGCTCGCTTGTTGTGGTTTCCGCTGCTGCGGTCGTACCGCTGCCGTAGCTCTGGATGCCTGAAGAAAAACCCGACAAAAGCGAATCCAATCCGTCGCTTATTGAATCTGCAAACTGATCGATATAGCTGTCAACGGCATCGCTGTCAACAAGATCTCCTATGGCATCCCTCAGCGTGGTGGTTGTTTCAGCTTGAGTGGTAGTTGTTTGATCCGTAGGGTCATATTTGTCCTCTCCGTCTTCCACAACATAGACATCGTCCGCAAACGCAACCACGGGAAGGGACAAACATATGAAAACAGATACAAATATACATAACAATCTTTTCATTGTGCTAAACACTCTCCTCCCCATTGGCAGTCAGCGACAATGCTTTTACTTTAAGTAAGCACCGATTAAATCACGCCTAATTCCGAGTGTGCGGTTTTTTAGCGGAAATCCTCCGCACATCCGATACGCTTGATTTAATCAATATTAACTTTATCTGAAAAACTTTCTCCCACTTTAAAAACTATCAATTTATTATACTACATAAAATACGCTTTTTAATTCTTATTAAGAATAATAAAAAAGTAATTTCAATATCAATCCGCACTTCCGTTGCCGGAGACTTTTACAGATTACTTTATAAAGCCATAAATGAGCATAAAGACAGAGATACTTTTTTGTTTGTACTCTGTCCGCCGCCTCATATTTAAACTAATCTTGGTTTAATCTTCCGTATTATTTTGACCGTCTTCTGCTGCAGTCTCTGTTTCAGCCTCTGTATCGCTCTCCGCTGACTGCGTATTTTCAGATTTATCCTCTGTATCCGCTTCTCCGTTTTCCTCATCCTCATCGTTATCCATACGGTTGCTTCTGATAACGAGAACAACAACTGCTGCGATTGCCGCTGCGGCAACAATTCCGATTATAACATACACATACCATTTTGTACCGCCGTCGTCATCGCTGCTGCTGTCGCTGCTGTCCGTGTCGTAACGAACGACAATATCCTCTTCCGCCTGAGCGTTATCTTCATTGCCCTGCCCGTCAAGCTGATCCGCAATATCTCCGTCTTCTATGTCAAAAGCTCCCGCCTGGAGATAAAAATCGTCTATATCATAATCATCGGCTGCGGGTGTAAATGTATAAGTTGCCAATAAAAGATTGCCTTCATCGTCACAGTCCGATTCTACACACTCCTCCGCAAACATAAAGGCACAGGACAAAAGAGTTTCATCGGTCTGAGTTTGACCTGCAACGACAATTGCGCTGCTTCCCGTAGCTTCCTCAACACTCTTATACTCGAACATATCCGGATCGTAAGTAAGGAAAAGCGATCCGCTTTGAACACCTACGGCATTTTTAATGTAAACGGTTACGGTAACCGTGTCGGTGTCGGCATCATACGCCGAATCATACGCTATGGCGTAATCATATGCAAAGGCCGTAACCATTCCGCAAACCATTAAAACCACCGTCATAAACAGCGCACATATTTTTCTTTTCATTTGTAAAACCTCCATTGAGTTTGGTAGACATCTGCCGATTAAATCAACAGAAATATCGGGGGTTTCTCCCTAATCATAATACCCCATATATAAATTACAATATCGTGACAAAAAAGTCAACAGTTAAATTTATCATCGGTTTGCCGTTTTTAATACACAAATCGGCTGTTGTGCTGTCAAACATAAGGTCTGTCAATATTTATAACCGCAAAATAATTTTCTTTTTCATTTTTTATCTGCCGGGAAATTGTATTTTTGAGTTCATCGTCCGACAGCTTCACGGTGTAGGGAACCACAATATCAAAAATCAAATTCGTATGAGTCTTGCCCGGAACTATTCTGAAATCGTGGATTGTAATGCTCTCGTCCGTCTGTTTTACAGCTCTTTCGGCTGTTTCCTTTGCGGCGGTCACATTTTCATTATCAGTCTCTATTGGGTCCATATGTATTACCGCAATACAGCCCAGCTCCTTTGACAGACGGTGTTCGGCGTTGTCTATCACATCATGAAGCTCAAAGATATCGTTTTTGCCGTCAACCTCAGCGTGAAGAGAAACCATAACCCGTCCCGGACCGTAATCGTGAACCACAAGATCGTGAATGCCGATAATCTTGTCATAGGACATAACAATTTCTTCCACACTATCCACAAATTCTTTTTCCGGCGGAGAGCCCAAAAGAGGACTTACCGTATCTCTTGCGGAAACAATTCCCGCATAAATAATAAACAGGGACACGAGTATTCCGCAATATCCGTCTGCGTGGAAATCGGTAAAATATGCGATTACCGTTGAAACAAGAACGACAAAGGTTGCCGCAACATCACCCAAGCAGTCGATAGCCGTTGCCTTCATACCGGATGAATTGATTTTCTTGCCTATTTGCCGATTATAGTAAAACATATAACCCTTAACCAGAATTGAAAAAATCAAAATAACAAAGGAAATTACGCTTGTATCTATATCGGAAGGATTTTTTATTTCATCAACGGAGGCGAGAAAAAGCTGTACGCCGACCACCACAATAATAACCGAAACGGCAAGGCCGGAAAGGTATTCCACTCTGCCGTGGCCGAAGGGATGGTTGGGATCCGGCTTTTTACCTGCCAATTTAAGTCCGACAAGAGTTATAACGGATGAGCCTGCATCCGAAAGATTGTTAAAGGCGTCTGCCGTAATGGCAATGGAACCGCTTAAAACTCCGGCAAAGTACTTTAAAGCGAAAAGAACGGCGTTCAAAACTATTCCCACAACGCAGCAAAGAGTGCCGTAGGATTGCAAAAGCTGATTTTTTGTCAGACCGTCGCTGTTCTTTATGAAAATTTTACTTAAAACCGTTATCATCGCTTTTTATCCTTTTTATTATCGGCTTTATTATCGGCGGCTGCTTTCCCCTCATCGTAAATTCTGCGGAGTGTAAAGAGATTTCTCGGATACTTGCTTTCGTCTGTTTCTATTTCTCCTCGAATTGCCTCCTCCGTAACGGACAGCAGCAAATCAAACACGGAGTATCTTTTTCTTGTGAAAAAGTCGTCTGATATTTCAACGGGACTTACCGTTTCATATCCCTCGGCGGCAAGCTTTATTTCAAAGCAGTGTCTTATAAGCTTTCTCTTTTTCGGCACAAGCTCCGCAAAGGGGGAAAATGTCTTGACTTTCTTGTTAAAGGAATTGACAAAATCGTAAAAATCCAATTCTCTTACGCCGTCTTTATTTTCGGAAAATTTGCGGACGAACTCAATGACGGCTTTTTCATGGGAGCAAAGCTTTCTTTTTACGGCGTCATTCTCAGATACAAGCTCGGCGTTAAAGCCATCCTTACCGGCTGTTATATACCCTCTTGAAATAAGCTCAAGAGCTGTAACGATAAACATATCCGCCTTATTCAGAGTGTTTTTTAAGGTTGTTTTCATAATTTCGGCAGGGCTTATCTCGTAAAGCGCCGAGGACATTGTCTCATAGGACGACTCCTCTCTCGCTTTTTTTCTGCATCTGCGTTCCCAGCGTTTTCTGAAAATCTTTTTGTAATTTACAAAGTAAACAACGGCGGCGACAATAATGACAAATCCCGCCGCACCGCTTATTCCGGACGCTGTTTTTGCGGCGGTATAATCATCGACAATGTGAATTAGCGAGTCGGAGTCGAATATTTCCGACGGCATAGACAAGCCTATTTTTATTCCGCCCATAGAGGTTACGCTTTTAAACACAACTCCGCTCTTTGATTTTTCGCCTGCAAGAGATCCGGACTCAATAATTGTAAAATCTTCGGGAAAGCACTCCTCCGGAACTGTTACGGAAATTGTAACGTTTCGGCAAAACAGTTCGCTGTCCTCATTGACAACATTGCAATAAAAATAAGCTCTGCCGTTATATATTTTAACTGCTCCGGATTGAATATATCTCAGTGAGAACTCGTGAGTTTCGCTCTGTCCCTCCATATTCCAAAAAACAGAGTAAACATTATCCTCATATGAGTAGGAATATGTGCCGTCTGCGCCGTTTGACTCCTCCTCGGAGCAATTGTAGCCGTCGGCGGAAACGGACATATCGCTTATCCCTATTATATATTCAAAGTCGCTGTCCGATATAACTATGTTGCGGCTAAATCCTTCCGAACCGTCTTCGCCGTATGCAACCGTCCAATTTTCCGTAATAACCGCGCTGCCGTCAGACATAAGCTCGGCGGTATACTCAACGGACTCAACGCTGTAATCCTGATTTTCGGATGCGTCAACGGCTGCTGCCGGCAAAAAGCAAACCGACAACAGCATTATAATCGCCGCTGCAAAAAAACTTACGGCTTTTTTCATTGCTTCAGGCTTTCAAGAGCTTCGGTCAGAAGCTTATCGATGAGAATGGGATTTCCTCTGCCTTGAGTTCTTCCCATAACCTGCCCCATAATAGCTTTGGCGGCTGCGGTTTTTCCCTTTTTGTAATCCTCAATCGACTTCGGATTTTTCTCAATCGCTTCTTTTATATAAGCTCTGAGTATACCTTCATCGTTTATCTGAGCCAAATCGTTGCGTTTTACGTATTCGGCTGCGTCCTCGTCATTTTCCCAAAGAGCCTTTACAACCTTTCTTGCAACGGAGCTGTTGATTTCTCCGCTTCCCTGCATTTGAGCAATCTGCGCCATATGCAACGGCTCTACCGTAATCTCTCCGTTTTCGGAATCGTACAGCTTCATAATTTCCGAAATTATAAGGTTTGCAAGGATTTTCGGGTATTCGGTATTTTTCGCCGCCTCTTCAAAATAATCGGCAGTAGACAAATCGTTTGTAATAAGCTCGGCGTCATAAGGAGTCAATCCGTACCTGCCAACATATACCTTTTTTCTCTCATCGGGAAGAGTCGGAATTGAATTTTTAATCTCCTCCATCTTTGCCTTTGACGTTACGATGGGAGCCAAATCCGGATCGGGAAAATAACGGTAGTCGTTGGCGTCCTCTTTTTTACGCATGGAATAAGTCTTTCCGCTGTTTTGGTCGTAACGCCTTGTCTCCTGAACAATCGTACCGCCCTTTTCTATCTCCTCAACCTGTCTTTTATATTCATATTCGATTGCCTTTTGAATAAACGTAAACGAGTTAAGGTTTTTCATTTCCGTTCTCGTGCCGAATTTTTCCGCGCCTTTTTTTCTGACTGAAAGGTTTACGTCGCACCTCATGGAGCCTTCCTGCATTTTACAGTCGGAAATACCCGTATAAAGTATAATGGCGCGCAGCTTTTTAAAGTAGGCTATTGCCTCCTCGGCGCTTCTTATATCCGGCTCGGAAACTATCTCAATAAGCGGAACTCCGCAGCGGTTGCAGTCAACCATGGTGCCGTATTCGTCATTGTGGATAAGCTTCCCCGCATCCTCCTCGATATGGATTCTGGTTATGCCTATTTTTTTTGCGCCGTTTTCGCCCTCAATCTCAAGCCATCCATGCTCGCAAAGAGGCAAATCATACTGTGAAATTTGGTATGCTTTGGGAAGGTCGGGATAAAAGTAATTTTTTCTGTCCTGCTTTGAAAACTCCGCTATTGTGCAATTTGTGGCAATTCCCGCTTTTATTGCATATTCGACAACCTGCTTGTTGAGAACGGGAAGAGTTCCGGGCATTCCCATACAGACGGGGCAGCATTGAGTGTTTGGTTCTGCGCCGAATGTTGTGGGGCAGCCGCAGAAAATTTTTGTTTTGGTGCCGAGCTCGCAGTGGACCTCAAGCCCTATAACCATTTCATAATCTTTTATCATATTCATTTTCAGCCCTCCTTACCCTGCATAATTTTCGTAAGCATAACCGGCTCTCAAAAGAGTGCTTTCGGAAAACGCTTTTCCTATAAGCTGCATACCTATGGGAAGTCCGTTTCCGTCCTTTCCGCACGGCATTGACAGTCCGGGCAGTCCGGCAATATTAACGGGAACAGTATAAATGTCGCCTAAATACATTTCAACCGGATCTGCGGTTTTTTCTCCGATTTTATACGCCGTTGTGGGAGCTACGGGAGAGATGATAAAGTCGTGTTTTTCAAAAACCGAGTTAAAATCATTGATTATGAGAGTTCTCACCTGAAGAGCCTTTTTGTAATAGGCATCGTAATATCCCGAGGACAGCGCAAACGAACCCAGCATTATACGCCGCTTAACCTCTTTGCCGAATCCCTCGCTTCTTGTATTTTTATAAAAGTCGTCCATTTCCTCAAAATCGCCCTGAGCTCTGTAGCCGTAGCGAACGCCGTCAAACCTCGCAAGGTTGGATGACGCTTCCGATGAAGATATAACGTAATATGCAGGCAAAGCGTATTCCATAGCGGGAATTGACACCTCTTCGATTTCAGCGCCCATTTTCTCAAAGGCCTTCGCCGCATTCATAACGGCTTCCTTTATTTCCGGATGAATACCCTGTCCGAAATATTCCTTCGGCAAAGCGGCCTTCATGCCCTTTACTCCCATACCTATATCAGCCGTAAAATCGCCGTATTCCCTGTCAACGGATGTGGAGTCGAGAGGATCATGGCCGGCAATGGCGTTTAAGATGATTGCGGCATCCTCAACCGTTCTTGCAAGGGGACCGATTTGATCCAGGGAAGAGGCGAATGCCACAAGACCGTTTCTTGAAACGGTTCCGTAAGTCGGCTTCAGTCCCACAACCCCACAGAATGCGGCAGGCTGACGGATGGATCCGCCTGTGTCCGAGCCCAACGCAAAAGCCGTCTCTCCGGCTGCAACGGCAGCTGCCGAACCGCCGGACGAGCCTCCGGGGACGCAGGATGTGTCGCGGGGATTTTTTGTGACATGGAACGCCGAATTTTCCGTAGTCGAACCCATGGCAAATTCGTCCATGTTCATTTTGCCCAGCATTACGGCATTTGCTTCCTGCATTTTCTTTGTTACAAAAGCGTCAAAGGGCGGAACAAAATTTTCAAGCATTTTTGAGGCGCAGGAGGTTATGCTCCCTCTTGTGCAGATATTGTCCTTCATACCGTAAGGAATACCGGTTAACGCCGCAGCACTGCCCTCGGCAATCGCTTTATCGGCATTTTCGGCCTGTTTTAAAGCCGCTTCCCGTGTAAGTCTGACAAATGCCCCTATTTCATCGTCTGTATTCTCTATTTTGGAAAAATATTCTTCTGCGGCATCCACAGCGGAAATTTCCCTTTTGTGAAGCTTTTCCGACAGCTCCTTAACTGTTAAATCCGTAATATTCATAATTGCCGTTTCCCCCTGTACTTTTATTCAAATGTTTTCGGAACGGTCATATATCCGTCCGCTTTTGTGGGAGCGTTTGACAAAAGCTCATCTCTGTTTGGCTTGTTTGTAACTTCGTCCTCTCTGAAAACATTGTTAATGGGAACGATATGAGCCGTTATCGGAACACCGTCCGTATTGATTTCCGCAAGTCTGTCCGCAAAATCGATAATAGCGGAAAGCTCGGTTTTCATGGACTTTTTCTCATCGGGAGTGAGCTTAAGCTTTGACAAATTTGCAACGGTATCAACATCAATATCGGCTTTTTTCTTCTTTTTGCCCTTTCCCTCTTTTTCATCATTATCTTGGAACTGCCCCAAATTTAAGGCCTCAAGCTGTTCCTTGTCAACGAAATCGGGAGCGCCCGTCATGGGACAAGAGGCGTCCTTGATTTTCGGGAAGGCTATAACCTCTCTTAAGGACTCTGCGCCGGTCAAAAGCATTACGAGCCTATCCAAGCCGAATGCAAAGCCCGCATGAGGAGGCGCGCCGTACTTAAAGGCATTTACCATAAAACCGAAACGGCTTTCAATCTGTTCATCGTCAAAGCCCAAGGCTTCAAACATTTTCGTCTGTACGTCGGGTCTGTGAATCCTTACCGAGCCGGATCCAAGCTCCACGCCGTTTAAAACAACGTCGTAAGCCTGAGCCCTTACTCTGCCCGGGTCGGTTAAAAGATATTGAATGTCCTCTTCATAGGGCATTGTAAAGGGATGATGAGCCGCCATAAAGCGGTTCTCCTCGTCGCTCCACTCGAATTGAGGGAAATCCGTCACGATAAGGAATTTATATTCATCGTCTTTTATAAGGTGCTGTATCTCGGCGACGTCAAGACGGAGAGCGCCCAGCACTCTTCTCACCGTTTTCAGCTTGTCGGCGCAAAACAGTATAAAATCTCCCTTTTCGGCTTTAACGGCTTTGATTATGGCATCGATGTCCTCCTGCTTAAAGAACTTGTTAAGCAAAGAATACACCTCGCCGTCCGGACGAATCATAATCCAAGCCATGCCCTTTGCCCCGTAGGAGAGAGCCTTTTCCGTAAGATTTTCGATAACGGTTCTGGTGAAGTCTGCGCCACCTTTGACGTTAATCGCTCTTACGACTCCGCCGTCGTCAACAGCCTTTCTGAATACGGAAAATGAGCATGTTTTCGCAATATCGCTTATATCGACTATAGGCAGCTCAAAACGCAGATCCGGCTTATCGCTGCCGTAAACATCCATACAATAGGTCCACGTAAGGCGGGGAAAATCATATTTAATTTCGCTGCCCATTGTCTCCTTGAAAATGTACTTGAACAGCTTTTCAAGATGCTGCAAAACGTCCTCCTGATCCACAAAGGACATTTCCATATCGACCTGAGTAAATTCCGGCTGGCGATCCGCTCTGAGATCCTCATCTCTAAAGCATCTCGCGACCTGATAATATTTGTCAACTCCGCCCACCATAAGCATTTGCTTGAAAATCTGGGGTGATTGGGGCAGCGCATAAAAGGTCCCCGGATGAACCCTTGAGGGGACGAGATAATCTCTTGCGCCCTCCGGAGTGGATTTCATAAGCATAGGCGTTTCCACATATATAAAGCCGTCGTTGTCAAGGTAATCCTGAGTTACCTTCTGAACCTTGTGGCGGAATTTTAAGTTGTTTATCATAGGCTGACGGCGTAAATCAAGGAATCTGTATTTAAGCCTCAAATCCTCACGGACGTTTTCATCATCGTCAAGAGAAAAGGGCAATGCTGCGGATGTGGAAATAAGCTCAATGTGATCCGCCATAAGCTCAACCGTTCCCGTTGCGATTTTCGGATTGACGGTTTCCTCATCTCTGAGCTTAATTTCTCCCTCAACAAGAATTACCGACTGATTTCTCAAATTCTCGGCAATATTAAATTCCTCTTCCTTTAAATTCTGAGCGTTGAACACAACCTGCAAAACGCCCTCACGGTCACGCAGGTCAACGAAAATAACGCCGCCCATATCCCGCTTTGTAAGCATCCAGCCGCAGCAAACGGCTCTTGAGCCTATGTCTTTTTCACGAACTTCTCCGCAATAAATTGTTCTCCGCAAATTTATCACTCCCATTTGTTAAAATAATCTTCAAACACAAAAATAAGTCTATTTCATTATCCGTATCCGCTTAAAAATATTAAAGTCCCACGCCAAACAGCATGGGACGAAAATTTCTTCCGCGGTACCACCCAAATAAACGGCTCCCGCCGCTCACTCACGGATACGGTGTATATCCTGCGGCTGTAACGTACCGTAAACGGCTGAATCTACAGGCATTTTACGCCGAGACGGCAAATGCTTTCGGACAGCGGCTCAGGGATGTTCTTCACTTAACGGCGGATACCGCTTTCCAGCTTCGGCGGCTCTCTGTAATCCGTAAAAATTAAGCTACTCTTCCCATCATTGCCTTTATTGAGTATTTTATTGTATATATTATATGCTGCAAATCGGGATTTGTCAAGAAAAATTATTTACGCCTTTATAAGGACGCCGAAACCGCAAAATTACCGCAAGATTTCTCCTGCGGCAATAATTTTATATAAATTTTTCACTCAAGCTTTGCGGCAACTCGGAGAATCATTCTTGCGTCCGCAGGCTTAACCGCCGAGTCGGAGTCATAGTCCGCCGCTATAATGTAAACGCCTGCAAGAATGTCTATCTGCGCTGCGGTTCTCAGCGTTATTCTCGCATCCGACGCCGTAATCCTGCCGTTGCCGTCCACATCGGATGGAACGATAACTTCATATTCCGATACAATATTGCCGATTTAGCGGGCTTGTGAAGCAATTTAATATTTTAAATCTACATCAATCCCAAAAACTCAAATATTCTTCTGAAAAATGCGATAATTCTTTGGAAAAATCCCAAAATTCCCGAAGCCGATCCCGAAGAATCACTGCTGTCTTCAAGTGTATCGATAATTCCGCTGAGTTCGTAGATCACAACGCCGGTATAAGTCGAAGACGGGATAAATACCGCATAAAGCTTGCCGTTTAATTCAAAAATCGATTCGATTTCGTAGTTTGTATTGGAGATACAAAATGCTTCTATATAATTCCCGTCCCAATCGTAAACAACGATATAATTGTTCCTGTTTGTATTGACCGATGTGCGAACCGAATAAATATACTCGTCCGACAAGTAGTTGTTTTGCCTTGTAAAGCCTGACATTCCGATTATATATTCAAAATCTCCAAAATTTTCATCGGTAAAAGCAATATTATATGAACCCTTAATGCCTACGACATATTTATCATATGCTGAACTGTATGACAGAGAATACATTCCGTTTGTAATACCGGTGAAGTTAATCTCTATGGTTCGGGTGACTTCAAAAGTTTCCGTGCTTATGCAGGTGACGACATGAGACTCGTCCACATCATCTGTGGTTGCATTGTCGGAGTTATTTGTAATTATCAGCTCTCTTGTTTCGGGATTATAAGTCATATCGTTGCTGTGGTTTGTATCATAGGGTCCGTAAACTCCCAAAACCGACCAACTCGAAGGGTCGATTTTTAAGATATGGCATGTTCCGCTTATGTAGCTGCTTCCGTCTTTTACTGCCTGTTCAATTGCAATATAAACATATGTACCGTCGGTGCAGGCAGACTGAACATTACCCCCTATGTTGCCTGCCGTTTTATAGCTGAAAACCTCACTGCTCGATACCTTGGCTGTTTTAAATTGACTTTCATCCACTGCCATTACAGCAGTTTTAAGCTCTTCGTCATAAACAATCTTAAAGAATGACCATGTTTCGATTAATTTGAATTTACTGTAATTGTCGGCGTTGTATTCGCTTGCGCCCAAAATCACATAACCCTTTTCCGCTTCTTCGCTTCCGACAAGAGGGCTGACAGAGACGCCTATAGTGTCTGCTGTCGTCAAATTTCCCGCAACGATTATATTACATCCCTCAAGATTTGTGTCAAGAAGAATAATATCCGCATACGCCGATCCCGAAATTTTAAATGTTGAGTCCTCGCCAACTATTCGTATGCTGCTGTTATCCTGTTCGAAATTAGTATGATTGCCCGTAACGGAGCCGCCGCACATTTCAACCGTACCGCCGTCTCTGACGGCAATTCCGCCGCAGCCGCTCATTTCCATACAAGTATTATCGGTAATTGTTCCGCCGCTCATATAAAGATAGCTGCCGTTAGATACGCTGATTGCTCCTGCGCCGTATGCGTTGCTGCACATATTTCCGACAAAAGAACCGCCGTCAAGATAAAATATTCCGCCCTTAGCAATATATACGCCGCCTGCTCCCGAAGAATATGCGCTGCTGTTATCCTTTATCGTGCCGCCGGTCATATGTAGACATCCGGCATTGCAAACCCTTATTGCGCCACCTGTACCTTTGGCGGAATTGCCCTCTATAACGCCGTCGTCAAAATACATATTTCCGTCTGTAGCTATATATACCGCTCCTGCGCCTGTGGAAATTCCGCTTGTATTATTTTTTATAGTGCCGCCGGTCATATAGAGAACAGCATCGCTGTGAACGCTGATTGCGCCGGATACCGCTTCGGGAGCGGAGTTATCGGCAATAAGTCCGCCGGACATATACATTGTTCCGCCTGACGAAACATAAACTGCGCCGGAGCCTTGATCATCTGAATTTACATTGTTGACAATGGAACCGCCGTTTAAATAAAATACGGCATCCTTACGCACATAAACCGCACCTGCATACGCTTCGGACGAATTGCCGTCGATAATACCGCCGTTCATATACGCTTCGCCCCACACACTTAATGCTCCGGCTGCATTTGAATTGTTATTGTTTGTCAGCCTAACTCCGGCATTTAATATAAATATCGATGTTGCCCCCTGAGCATTTCCGATAGACACAATTTGTGCGTTAGCCAACGCATCCGTTCCGCCGCCGTCAATCGTCAAAGTGATATTTTCGTCATTTCCCGACGAGCCTGAAAAAGTCAAAGAAGCATCATCGTATATGTAAAACATTCGGTTATGAAGAGGCGATGAGCTTTTTTTCCACTCGTCAGCTCTTGAAATGGTTCTTGCTGTTCCGTCGTCCGTAATTGTAATGTTTCCCGTAATTTTTACGGTTGAGGATATTTCCACATTCGACAAAACAACGACTGTCGCCGACTCCATGGAATTTGCCGCCGATACCGCATCTTCAAAGAAGTCATAATAAATATCGCCTATTTTTGCTTCATACGCATCGCCGCCGGCAGCAGCGGCTCCGACATTCAGACCGAAAATCAGACAAAATACCGAAAGCAATATCAGGCATGAATAAATTGCCGAGGTTAAAATATGAATTTCTTGTTTTTTCATTGTGCGATACCTCCAATAGTGTTAACAAAAATAAAAAAAGCACAACTCAAAGCGATGGACTGCTTTAAGCTGTGCGAATATTACAAAAATATTGATATAAAGGATAAAATTACAGTATTAGTGCTTGCTTGCTTGCTTGCTTGCTTGCTTGATTGCTTGGTGGATTGCTAGCTTGATTGGTATATATGTTATTAATGTATAATTAATTTAATATTGAAATTATTTTATT
>JAJQGK010000046.1 GCA_021200555.1 Clostridiales bacterium
GTGTTAAATTAATATCATTATTTTTGTAAATTATCTCAAAAGGAGAGAAATATATGGAACTTACTGAAAACAAGTCAATCCTCGAATGGATTAAGGAAAAAGCCGATCTGGTAAAACCCGATAAAATACTTTGGATCGACGGTTCAAAGGAACAGATCGACGAGCTTCGCGCTGAAGCTGTATCAACAGGCGAAATGATCAAGCTCAACGAGGAGCTTTTGCCTGATTGCTATCTTCACAGAACAAAACCAAACGATGTTGCCCGTGTTGAAGACAGAACGCTTATCTGCACTCCCACAGAGGAGGAGGCAGGTCCTACAAACCATTGGATGGAGCCCTCAAAGTGCTATGAAATGCTTTACAATATAGCTCGTGACAGCTATAAGGGCAGAACAATGTATGTTATTCCCTATTCAATGGGTCCCGTCGGTTCGCCTTTCTCAAAGATAGGCATTGAGCTTACCGATTCTATTTATGTTGTTCTTAACATGTGCATTATGACAAGAGTAGGCAAAAATGTTATGGATGCGCTGGGCGACAGCAACGATTGGGTAAGAGGACTTCATTGCAAGTGTAATGTTGATGCGGAAAACCGTTGGATTTGCCAATTCCCTCAGGACAATACTATTATTTCCGTAAACTCCGCATACGGCGGAAACGTTCTTTTGGGAAAGAAGTGCTTTGCTCTCCGCATAGCTTCATATCAAGGCTGGAAAGAGGGCTGGCAGGCTGAGCATATGCTCATCTTAGGCGTTGAAAATCCCCAGGGTGAAGTAAAATATATCTGCGCAGCATTCCCTTCGGCATGCGGCAAGACAAACCTTGCTATGCTTATTCCTCCCGAGGGATATCAGAAAAAGGGTTATAAGGTTTGGTGCGTAGGCGACGACATTTCCTGGATCCGCAAGGGTGAGGACGGCAGACTTTATGCAATTAACCCCGAAAACGGCTTTTTCGGCGTAGCTCCCGGAACAAATATGAAGTCTAATCCCAACGCTCTTATTTCTACCAAGAAGGGAACAATTTTCACAAATGTAGCCCATAATACCGATACAAATACAGTTTGGTGGGAAGGTCTTGATAAGAATCCCCCCGAAAACGCAATCGATTGGAAGGGCAATGAGTGGCACGCTTCAACAGCTACCGAAAAGGCGGCTCATCCCAATTCAAGATTTACCGCTCCCACAGTTAATTGTCCCTGCCTCAGCTCCGAATTTGAAAATCCCCAGGGCGTACCCATTTCCGCATTTGTTTTTGGCGGCAGACGTGCTAAGCTTGCTCCTTTGGTTTATCAGTCAAAGAGCTGGAACAACGGTGTGTTCATTGGTTCGATTATGGCTTCTGAAACAACAGCGGCAGCAGCCGGTGCGGTTGGCGTTGTTCGCCGCGACCCTATGGCAATGCTTCCTTTCTGCGGCTATAATATGGCTGATTATTGGCAGCATTGGATTGATATCGGTGCTACGCTTGATCCCGATAAGGCACCTAAATTCTTTAACGTAAACTGGTTCCGTAAGGATGATGACGGCAACTTCCTGTGGCCCGGCTTCGGCGACAACCTTCGTGTTCTCGATTGGATTATCAACAGATGCGAGGGCAAAGTTGATGCTAAAGAAACCGCTATCGGATATGTTCCGTACGCAGAGGACATCAACCTTGAAGGCATTGAGGATGAAGTCAGCATAGATACCCTTAAGAGTATTCTTGAAGTAGATCCCGAGCTTTGGAAGGCTGAAACAAGCGGAATTGAAGAGTTTTACGCAAAATTCGGCGACAAGCTTCCCGAAACTCTTAAAAATGAACTTGAAACTCTTAAATCAAACCTTGCGTAACAGATAAACAGAAAAATATAAGCAGCGGCTGTTTCATAAATTACAGCTGCTGCTATTTTTTACATCAATTTAATTCCGGTACAGCATTTCTTAAATTTCATACACCCCTGAATCAAGTACGACAATCTCTTTATCCTTGAACCTGTAATATTTATTTACGGGCTCTTGAAATTCAAGATAATCGGAGACATTCAGCGTATCGATATTGATACATCTGATTTCATTTGACCCTCTGTTGCATACAAAGAGGCTGTCCGCATAAAAGGACACGGAAATAGGCATATTAAACGCCGTGTTGTCGTCGCCGCCTATACGCATAACTATTTTTTGGGTTGAAAGGGAATACCTTATAACAGCGTTTCTTTGCGGAACGGCGCACCAAATCGAACTGCCGTCAAAAGCGGCATCCCTTGCAGGAGCGTTGCTGTAATAAAGATCGCCCATTTTTGACAATCTGCCGTTTTCATCAAACTGTCCCATTTCTCCGGTAGGATAAATTACAATAGTATGATGATTGGGAAGCTTTACGGCCTCGCATGTTACAAAATCGCTCAGCCTTGAAGTCAGCTGCTCGTATGCCATTCCGAATTTATTCAGCAGATACACGCCCTTTGTAACAGAGGTAAACTCACCGGAAAAAGCGTCATAGCTGAAAAATGATGCTTTGTTTGTGCCGTCCGGCTGTTCGTCACGTCTTATAAATATAAGCCCTTTTGAAAACGGAACTATATCTATAATGTTGACATTAAGTATTTTTTTCACGCTGCTCCTCCGTATTCGTCAGGTTGTAGCAAAGCTTCATAAGGCTGTCGTTAAGATGAACGTTCTCAACTACCGCATTGGGGAAATCCTCGGAAATATTATAGTGGCTGAAATTCCAAAAGCCCGAAATTCCGCAGTCAAAAAGTTTTTGAGTAACCTCCTTGCCGGCCTTTTCAGGGATACAAAGTATAGCTGCGGTAGGCTTGAATTGTTTGCAAAATTCATCTATATCATCAAATGACCGAACCGCAAGATTGTTTATGTCAAGACCGGTAAGTCTTAGATCGCTGTCAAAAATCCCTACAAGGTCAAAGCCCTTTTTGGTAAAATCAAGGTGTTGGGCTATGGCACGCCCCAAATTGCCTGCACCCACAAGAATAATTTTATACTTTTTATCTATTCCGATAATATGTCCGATGCTGTCCCGCAGCTGCTTTACATTGTAGCCGTAGCCCTGCTGTCCGAAGCCTCCAAAGCAGTTAAAATCCTGCCTTATTTGGGATGCGGTTAATCCCGTTTCTTTTGATAATTCTCTTGAGGAAATACGCTCGATGCCTCTGTCAAGCAGAAGCCCCAAAAGTCTGTAGTACCGGGGCAGTCTGCTTATAACGGATTTTGAAATATTATTTTCGCTCTTCATGTCAAAAACTCCCTGTTCGGAAATTTTAATGGTTGGAAATAAGCAAATTATAATCTCATTGAACCTGTAATTTACAGTGATTCAACAGTGTCCATAACATACTGACCGAACTCGCGGCAGGTACAGCCTGTATCTCTGCCCGTTATCGTCAGCTTTTTCTCTTTAAACATGCAGATGTCAAGAGCCTGCTCTAATTTATCCGCTTCTGCCTGCTTGCCGATATGAGAAAGGAGCATAACGGCTGCTCTGAGCATTGAGCAGGGATCCGCATACTGTGCTCTGCCTTCCTTAACCATTCTGGGAGCAGAACCGTGAATTGCTTCAAACATTGCATATTTTTTGCCTAAGTTTGCCGAACCGGCAGTTCCTACACCGCCCTGAAATTCAGCAGCTTCATCGGTTATAATATCTCCGTAAAGGTTTGGAAGCACGAAAACCTTAAAATCGGTGCGGCGTTTGGGATCTATAAGCTTCGCCGTTGTAATATCCACATACCATTCATCTGTTGTTATTTCGGGGTATTCCTTACCGATTTCCTTGCAGATATTAAGGAATTTTCCGTCTGTCGTTTTTATAACATTCGCTTTTTGAATAATGGAAACCCTGTCTTTTCCGTTCTTTCTTGCATAATCGTAGGCAAGTTTTGCAATTCGGCTGCTTCCCTCTGTGGTGGTTACAACAAAATCAAAGGCAAGATCATCGTCAACGTTTACGCCCTTTGAGCCGACAGCATAAGCTCCCTCCGTATTTTCACGGAAAAATGTCCAGTCGATACCCTCGGACGGAACCTTTACGGGACGAACATTTGCAAACAAATCGAGAGCCTTGCGCATTGCGACATTGGCGCTTTCGATGTTGGGAAGTCCGTCGCCCTGCTGAGGAGTCGTGGTGGGACCCTTGAGTATTACATCGCATGACTTAAGCTCCTCAAGAACATCGTCGGGAATTGCTTTCATAACCTTAATTCTGTTTTCAATCGTAAGCCCGTCAATATTCTTGAAAATAACCTTGCCGGATTCAACATCATCCTTGAGAAGGTACTTAAGAACAGTTGCCGCTTCGTTTGTGATTGTGGGGCCGATACCGTCGCCGCCGCATACGCCTATGGTTATGTGCTCCAGCTTTTCAAAGTCGGTAAATTCCTTTTCTGCCTTGATTTTTTCGTTTCTTTCAGCCTGCTCTCTGACTAAAGCTTCAAATTTAGCTACGGCTGATTTGATATTTTCCTCTGTCATCATATTCATTCCTTTTATTTATTGTTTTAAGTGCGAATATACCAAAATTTTACTTTCTGCTATTTGTTTGCGCCGGTATAATTAAGCAGACCGCCGTAAATCAGCATATTTTTTTGTCTTTCGGAGAAACCGCCCGCAAGCTCATATTCCTCTCCCTTTGTCTCATTTACGAGAATAATGTCTTTATCGTTTTCAATAGCGTCTTTTACATTTTTTAAAGTAACCTTGTCAAACTTGTCAATTCTGTCATAATTTTCAACATTTTTAAATGTAAGGGGAATAATTCCCGAATTGATAAGATTTGCCTTGTGAAGCCGAGCAAAGGATTTTGCCACAACAGCCTTAATTCCCAAATACAGGGGGACGAGAGCCGCATGTTCTCTTGATGAACCCTGGCCGTAATTTTGACCTCCTACAATAATTCCTCCGCCCATTTTTTTGCAATTTTCCGCAAAATCCTCATCGCACTGCTTGAAGCAGAACTGTGACAAATGAGGCACATTGGAACGGTAGGGGAGTATTTTTGCACCGGCAGGCATAATGTGATCGGTGGTGATGTTGTCGCCGACTTTAAGCATAACCTGAGTTGCAATAGAGTCAGTCAGAGGCTTGCCGAGGGGAACGCTTTTAATGTTGGGACCGTATATAACCTCTACTTCGCCGGCTTTGTCGGCATCGGCAGGAATTTCAACCATGTTGTCGTTAATGAGGAAATGCTCCGGAAGCTTAAATTCCGGCATGTCGGGCAGTGCTTTTGCGGGGTTTGTAAGAACTCCCGTAACTGCGGAAACTGCGGCAACTTCAGGACTGACAAGATAAATTCCCGCATCCGCTGTACCGCTTCTGCCTTCAAAGTTTCTGTTAAATGTTCTCAATGAAATTCCCTTGGAGTTGGGGGATTGTCCCATTCCTATGCAGGGACCGCACGCACTCTCAAGAATCCTTGCGCCTGCGTCTATCATATCGGCAAGAGCGCAGTTTTGCGCAAGCATTGTCAGAACCTGTTTTGAGCCGGGAGCTATTGAAAGGCTGACATTCGGCGCAACCTTTTTGCCCTTGAGAATATAAGCGACCTTAAGCATATCAAGCATTGATGAGTTTGTGCAGGAGCCTATACATACCTGATCGATTTTAATATTGCCTATTTCATCAACAGATTTTACGTTATCGGGCATATGGGGCATTGCGGCAAGAGGAACAAGCTCGGAAAGATTTATATCGATAACCGCATCATATACGGCGTCGTCATCGGCTTTCAGTTCAATCCAATCCTCCTCGCGGCCCTGGGCTTTAAGGAATGACTTCGTAACGTCATCGGATGGAAAAACAGATGTCGTGGCACCCAATTCGGCGCCCATATTTGTTATCGTTGCTCTTTCGGGAACAGAAAGAGTGGCAACACCCTCACCGCCGTACTCGATTATTTTACCGACTCCGCCCTTAACGGAAAGAATTTCAAGCACCTTGAGAATTATATCCTTTGCGGCAACCCAAGAATTGAGCTTGCCTGTCAAATTTACTTTTACAATTTCGGGCATTGTGATATAATATGTGCCGCCGCCCATGGCAACCGCAACATCAAGACCGCCTGCGCCCATGGCGAGCATTCCGATACCGCCGCCTGTGGGGGTGTGGCTGTCGGAACCTAAAAGAGTTTTACCCGGCTTGCCGAACCGTTCAAGATGAACCTGATGGCAAATTCCGTTTCCGGGACGGGAAAAACGAATGCCTCTCTTTTTTGCCACTGTTTGGATAAATCTGTGATCATCCGCATTTTCAAAGCCGTTTTGCAATGTATTGTGATCTATGTATGCAACCGAAAGCTCGGTTTTTACTCGCTCAATACCCATTGCTTCAAACTGAAGATATGCCATAGTTCCTGTGGCGTCCTGAGTAAGCGTCTGGTCAATTTTCAGCCCTATTTCGGTTCCCTTGATCATTTCACCGCTGACAAGGTGGCTGCTTATAAGTTTTTCTGCAATTGTGTAACCCATATTGTCCTCCGACTACATAAATATTCACTTTATATAATATAACTTTGTGAAATTGTTGTCAAGATTAAGTACCAACTTTCAAAGCAATTAACAAACAAATTTTTATCTTTATTGATTTTTTTGTTGACATATGTTATCATAAATAAAAACGCAAGGTGATGTTTTAATGAACAAGAAATTAAAGACCGGAGCAGCTTTGACTGCCGTAGGCGCAGCGGCTGCGGTTAATATGATACGAGCCGCTTGCTTTGTTCCTCCGAAAAAAGAGTCCGCCAAATTGGAGGATGAGCGTGTAAACATAGAAAGATACACGAAAAATTTGTCCGATGCAATAAAAATCAAAACAATATCCAACCTTGACGAAAGTCTCGTTGATTGGAGCCGGTTTGATGAGCTTCACAAGCTGTTTGAGGAGAGATATCCCCTTGTTTACAAGACATTAACAGTTGAGAATGTCGGGAAAGCCTCCCTTTTATTCACATGGCAGGGTAAGAACCCGAACCTCGATCCGATAGCTCTTTTGGGACATCAGGATGTCGTCCCCATAAGCGAAGGCACCGAGAAGGATTGGGAGCATGATCCCTTCGGAGGAGAGATTGCGGACGGTTACCTTTGGGGCAGAGGAGCCCTTGATATGAAAAACCATCTTATCGGTGTGCTTGAAAGCGTTGAGACTCTTATCGAGGACGGATTTGAGCCTGAAAGGACCGTGCTGCTCTGTTTTGGCCACAATGAGGAGATTGTAGCGTCTCCCGATTCAGGCGCAAAACAAATATCACAGCTTCTTGAAAGCAGAGGCGTAAAGCTTGACAGCGTTCTTGATGAAGGCGGCGCAATACTTCCCGTTAAGGTTCCGGGGGTTATCGATAAAAACCTTGCGGGCATCGGAATTGCCGAAAAGGGCTACTGCGATTTTGAGGTAAGCATTTCCGCTAAGGGCGGTCACTCATCGGATCCTCCGAAGCACACTGCTTTGGGACAGCTTGCAGACGTTATCAAAGATGTTGAAAATAATCAGTTTAAATCCGAAATTACTCCGCTTGTAGACGATCTCATTGATAAAATAGGCAGGAACAGTTCATTCCTTGCAAGAAATATTTTCTGTAACGTGCCGGTCTTAAAGCCTGTAATTAAAAAAATCCTTTCATCCATCCCCGCATCAGCGTCATTCGTCAGAACAACCACGGCAGTTACAATGGCTCAAGGCAGTCCGCAGGCAAACGTTCTTCCCCAGAAAGCCTCCGCAACAGTCAACTTCAGAATTATGCCCGGAATGACAATCGCCGATGTTGAGGAACACCTTCACAAGGTAATAAGAAACAAAAAAGCGGAGATAAGGCTTATCGGCGGAAACGAGCCGTCCAACATTTCTCCGACAAATTCAAGGGCTTTTAAAGCAATTGAAGATATATGCTACAGTATGAACAATAATAATGTTGTGGCTCCGTACCTTGTAATGGGCGGCACCGATGCCAGGAATTATCAGAATATCTGTGATAATGTATACCGCTACTCTCCGTTTCTTATGGATATGAACCTTATTTTTACAACCCATGGAACAAACGAAAGAATAGATATATCTTCCTTCCATGACGGCATTGCATTCTTCAAGAGATATATAAAAACATTGGCTTCGTGCTGACAAAATTATTTTAACGGGAGGCGGCGGATGACGGTTAATCACTCTTCAAGCGGCGCTGTAACTGCGGACAGCTTTATAGCGATTATGAATGAAAAATTCAAAAGCGGTGCGGGGATTTTCCTCACCGTCACGGGAAACAGTATGCAGCCGTTCCTCTCCGATAAATGCGACAAGGTTTATCTGACCGAAATAACAGAAAAACCCAATACGGGAGACATCATTTTTTACAGACGCACGGACGGAAGCTGTGTTTTACATAGAATTGTCAAATGTTCAAAAGACGGTTTTTATTTTGCCGGTGACGCTCAAAATTTCATTGAAGGTCCTTTAAACGGCGATTTGTTCTTAGCCGAATGTAAATCCGCTTTGAGACGGGGAAAATTCATTAACGAAAAAAATTTCATATGGTTCTTTTTCAAACATATTTGGAGAAGAATTATTCCCGTGCGCCGCTTTATTATGTCGCTGTACTCTAAAATTTGTGTTAAAAAATCACGATAAAAGCCTTCGCAGCTTTAAAAATCAATTTTATTTTAAACTTTTGGGTAAAAATAAAATATGTATTATGATAAAATTAACAATAAAAAGGAGAACTTATCATGGCAAACAGATTTGTACTTAACGAAACAAGTTATCACGGAAAAGGTGCGGTTTCAGCCGTTGCCGAGGAGATCAAAGCGAGAGCATTTAAGAAGGCTTTTGTATGCTCCGACCCGGATCTCATTAAATTCGGTGTTACGAAAAAGGTGACCGACGTTCTCGAAGCCGGCTCGATAGCTTATGAGATTTTTGATAAAATCAAGGCTAATCCAACGGTTGAAAATGTAAAAGCAGGCGTTGAGGCATTTAAAAAGTCTGAATCGGATTGTATCGTAGCCATAGGCGGCGGTTCATCCATGGATACCGCAAAGGCAATCGGAATTATTATAAAAAACCCCGAATTTTCCGATGTCGTAAGCCTTGAGGGAGTGGCTCCTACAAAGAATAAATGCGTGCCCATTATTGCCGTTCCCACCACTGCAGGCACAGCTGCCGAGGTTACAATCAACTATGTTATCACCGATACGGAGAAAAACCGCAAGATGGTATGCGTTGATGTGCATGATATCCCCGTTGTTGCAGTTGTGGATCCCGATATGATGAGTACAATGCCGAAGGGACTTACCGCCGCTACAGGTATGGATGCGCTTACCCACGCAATCGAGGGCTATATCACAAAGGCCGCATGGGAAATGAGCGATATGTTCCACCTTAAGGCAATTGAGATTATTTCAAAAAATCTCAGAGGCGCCGTTGAAAACACTCCCGAGGGCAGAGAGGGAATGGCTCTCGGTCAATATATTGCCGGTATGGGCTTTTCAAATGTCGGTCTTGGCATAGTTCACTCCATGGCACATCCTTTGGGAGCAGTTTATGACACTCCTCACGGCGTGGCAAATGCTATAATTCTTCCCACCGTTATGGAGTACAACGCTCCGGCTACAGGCGATAAATACAGAGATATAGCAAAAGCCATGGGCGTTGCCGGCACAGATGATATGACTATCGAGGATGCAAGAAAAGCGGCTGTTGACGCTGTTCGCTGCCTCAGCAAAGATGTAGGCATTCCTGCAGACCTTAAGGATATAGTAAAGCCCGAGGATGTGGATTTCCTGAGTCAGAGCGCATATGATGATGCCTGCCGTCCCGGTAATCCCAGAGATACATCGGTGGAGGAGATAAAACAGCTTTATCTTTCACTTATGTAAAAAAAATTCAGCCGTAATTATGCCGCAGAGACTCGGTTTGCTCCGAATTTTCTGCGGCATTTGTATGTTTAATATAATTTTAGCTTTAATACATAAAATATATACACATTATACTTACACAGGTAAAAGGGGAGTTGTTAATGTTTATTAAGCGGCATATTTGGACCATTATTTTTTGCGTGCTCATTACAGGCTTTTCACTTTACCTAATCATGGACACTTTTGTTATTTCAAGAGTATATACCGTGGTTGACGAAGATAACGGCGGAGAAAATGGAATTGAAGATGCAACGGCAGACGATAACGCCGAAATATCCGGAAATACATACAGTGATGAGAATATTACCATAACCCTTACCGAATACCGTGAATACGATACCTCGATTTATGTCGCCGACATTATCGTTTCATCTGCGGAATATCTGAAAACAGCCTTTGCCGAAGGTTCTTACGGCAGAAATGTTACTGCAAAAACTTCAGAAATTGCAGAAGATGTCGGAGCCGTCATTGCAATTAACGGGGATTATTACGGTGCAAGAGAAGGCGGCTATGTTTTGAGAAACGGTGTTTTATACAGAAGTGTGTCATTGTTCGATCAGGAGGATCTGGTGATTTACTCGGACGGAAGCTTTGAAATAATTACCGAGGAGGATATATCCGCCGAAGAACTCCTTGAAGACGGTGCAGAACAGGTTTTTTCCTTCGGTCCGGCGCTTATAACAGATGGTTTGATTTCCGTCACGGAAGATGATGAGGTTGGCAAGGCAAAGGCGAGCAATCCCAGAACGGCAATAGGTATTATAGATGATTTGCACTTTTTATTTGTTGTATCTGACGGCAGAACATCGGAAAGCGAGGGGCTTTCTCTTTCCGAGCTGGCTGAATTTATGTCGGGATTCAATGTCGTAACCGGTTATAACTTGGACGGCGGAGGCTCATCCACAATGTATTTTAACGGAGAGGTCGTAAATAAGCCCACTACAAGCGGGAACAGCATAAAGGAAAGGAGTGTCAGCGACATTGTGTACATCGGATACTAATATCAAATACAAAAGTGCAATTAAATCCGGCTTTATATATCTGGGCTTAAGCATTTTTTGCGCATTATTCGGTGCAGTATACGAACTTTTCAGCTATGATGTTTATTCGTATTTTATGATTTATGCTTTTGCCTTTCCTTTAATCGGAGGAGTGTGCGTTTATTTTTCCATACCGCTTGTACATTTGAAAATGCCAAGCCGCACATCTATGAGATTGTATAATTCGGGAATAGCTTCATTTACCGCAGGAAGCATTATCAAAGGCGTTCTCGATATTTACGGCACATCAAACAGCCTTATCATTGTTTATTGGATTGCAGGCGGATTGCTTACTGTCCTCGGTATTGCCGTATATCTTATACAATTAAAAAAGCAATCACCGGGTCAGCACCGATTAAATTGAGTACATCGAATGCTTAAAAGACTTTTTTTTGCAAGACAAGTAATAAAATAATAAGGAATACGGTTGTATAAGGGAATATAAAAATGGACACCGGCTCTGATACTCATTGTATCAAAATCGGTGTCCGATTATGGTTGCGGAGGAGGGACTTGAACCACACGACCTCCGGGTTATGAGCCCGACGAGCTACCAACTGCTCCACTCCGCGATATTTGCACTTCCCAGTGCTTATATATAATAGCACAGCTTTATTGAAAATGCAAGCCTTTTTTTGAATTTTTTTATTTTTTTTATTTTACGCTTGTTACGCCTGATTTTTCGGATAATCTTAATTTTCTGCAAATAATAAATGATAAATGCGGGAGAATGCACAAGAACCCTTCTGTGGTTTGACAGGCGAGATTGTATATTATACGGCTGTAACAGATTTTATCCAGCTCAGAATGTCATTGTAAACATCTCTGTTATCCTTTTCATTGAGAATTTCATGCCTGTCGCCGGCGTAAAGTTTCATCGTTACATTACTGTGGTTGGAGTCGATAAGATTTCGATAAACCTCGGTTACGCCTTTGCCGTAATTTCCCACGGGATCGGCATCACCGGAAATAATGTACACGGGCAAATCAGCGGGTACGGATGTATACCAGTCCGCGCGATTTACGAGAATGATAAGCGTTACAAGATCTCTGTAGCCGCAGGTAGTAAAAAGAAAGCCGCAATAAGGATCCGCTATATATTGATCAACGATATCCTCTCTTGAAGTAAGCCAATCAAAGGATGTTCTCTGCGGATTGATTTTTTTGTTGTAAGAACCGAAGGACATATTGTCAATAAATTTAGATCTGTAATGATCCCCTTTGATCGAAGCAATGGCTTTAATCAGAGGCAGTCCTACGGAAGCCAACGAATTTGGACCGCTGGTTCCGCAAAAAACGGCGCCGTCAACAGTATCTCCGTATCTCTCACAGAAAAGCCTTGCAAGAAAAGAACCCATACTGTGACCGAATAAAATATAAGGTATATCGGGAAATTCCTCTTTTGCCATATCATGGAGCTGTTTCATATCGTCAACAAGATATATGTATCCCGCTTTTTTGCCGAAAAACCCAAGTTCGCTGTCGGAAGATACGGATTTGCCGTGCCCCAGGTGATCGTTGATAAATACCGCATAACCGTTATCATTTAAAAATGAAATAAAATCTTCATAACGCTCATGATGCTCCGCCATACCATGGGCAATTTGAATAACAGCCTTGATATCACCGGATTTTTCCGGATAATATACCTCTGCAAATATGTCGCATAACCCTGAAGATGACTTAAATGTTATTGTCTTTTTTGCGCCCGTCATAAAATTCAATCCTTCCGATAAACATCATTTCCTATATTATAACACACTATCATAAATATGTAACCGTTAATTGAAAATTTGTATAAATATCCAAATTCTATAAGTACGAATTGTCATTTTAACCAAAGAAAACAGCGACAAAAGTTACTTCGCCGCTGCTTATATCGCAAATACTATTTATTTGTTTTCAGTTTTTTGTAATGCTGTAACCGTTCTTTTTAAGAAATTCCTCTATTCTGTCTCCGGGGCTCAAGAGCTTGCTGAGGGATTTATCATTGTTGAGCGTATCAATAAGAAGAGCCACATATTTTGAAACATCAACCGAATGATACCATTCACGCTTTAAGAGTTCCTGAGTTTGATATATAAGATTGGTGGTAAACACACCGTTTATGGTGCCCTTTTCATAAGCTTCATCAAATGCTTCAAGACCGTTGCAGAAAAGTCCGAATGCGGAGCAAACGTAAATTCTGTTAGCCTTAAGCTCCTTGAGCTTTGCCGTAACCTCGAGCATCGAATCACCGGAGGAAATCATGTCGTCAACAACGATAACATCTTTGCCTTCCACATTGTCACCCAAAAATTCATGAGCAAGAATAGGGTTCCTGCCGCCCACAACGGTGGAGTAATCCCTTCTTTTATAAAACATGCCGAGCTCAACGCCTAAAACCGAAGAATAATAAATACATCTTTGAATACCGCCCTCATCGGGAGAAATAATCATAAGGTGATCCTTGTCAATTTTAAAATTATCAACATTTCTGACAAGCGCCTTTATCATTTGATATGTAGTCGTAACATTTTCAAAGCCCTTAAGAGGAATTGCGTTTTGAACTCTTGCATCGTGTGCGTCAAAAGTTATAATATTGTCAACACCCATCATAACGCAAAGCTCTTGAAGCGCAAGAGCGCAGTCCAAAGACTCTCTGTTTGTTCTCTTATGCTGTCTGCCTTCGTAAAGCATTGGCATAATAACCGTAATTCTTTCAGCCTTTCCGGCGCAGGCGGCGATAGCTCTCTTAAGGTTGGCAAAATGCTCGTCCGGCGTCATCGGAACATCAATACCGTAGCAATTATGGGTAATTCCGTAATTGAAAACATCGACGATAAGATAGATGTCGTATCCTCTTACGGATTCGTGGATAACCGCTTTTCCCTCACCTGTTCCGAAGCGGTGAAAGCTGGCATCCATAAGGTACGAGTCCCTCTGATAGCCCGAAAATGCTATGGTAGACTTGTGCTCGCTTATTTGCTCCCGTCTCCATGAAACGATATAATCGTCTACCTTCTTTGCAAATTCGGTGCAGCCCGGCAAAGCAATGATTCCAAGCGGTCCAACAGGCACTTGGGTAAGCTCTTCAGTTAAATCTGGCATTCAAAAAAACCTCCGAAAAAATTTTAGCATTCCGATATTTGTGCGGAAATGTTAATAAATAAACAAACGGCGGGAAATTAAAACTTAATTGGCTTTAAATATTATCCCTTCGTATTTATATTTTAACTCTTTTTGATACTTTTGCAATACTAAAATCGAATATTGTACAGATTTGTACAAAAAAATTTATTAAGGGGATATCTAA
>JAJQGK010000108.1 GCA_021200555.1 Clostridiales bacterium
GTATATGATACGGGTACGCATACCGTTATCATTGCGGCAAAAACGGTAAAGCCGCAGAGGGCGTTTTTCGCTATAATGCCGGAAGCGACAGAGGTGACGGCGGAGAAAAACAGCGTTAAAATATAGGCGGTTCCAATGCCGAAGGGCTTGGGAACGGGGCGTGACAGCTCTTTCATAAGTCCGGACATAAAGGAAGCCTTGCAGGAGTAGCGGGCGTATGTTCCGCCGCTTGTGAACGTATCCTTGACAGAGCCCTCAATTCCTCCGTCGCTGACCGTTTTAAAAACGGAGACGGAGCCGTTTTTCGCCATAGCATTTATAGTTGCAAGGGAATTGTCCGCTTTTAAAATGTTGGGAACGATAACCCAAAGCATTGAAATGATTGCCGCAGGGGCAAAAAGATGAAATGCGTCCGTGTCAACTCCGCCGCCGAAAAATGAAGCGGCAGTTTGTATAAGAGCTGTTAAAAGCGTGAGAGTGCAGCCGAAATTCGGTGTGAATTTCAATCTGAGAATGCTTTTGAGTCCGAAGTAAATTTCCTTTACGGATACAGCCGCAGCTGCTATTATGAAAAAGAAGCAAATTGCGGGATACACTCCGTCAGATGAGTGTAATATACCCGTTTCCGATCCGCCGTAGGCCGCAGTAATTACGGATAAAATAAGGAAAAGTCCCAATATGACGGCCGCTTTTATCAAGTCGATTTTCCTTGAGCGGATGATTTTGCCGCAAACGGTTTTTATGCCGCTTTTGCTCTCGATTTCATAGGGCGGCGGATCGTCCCGCTCCTTTTCGCTGTCCGCAAGAAGATCGAAAATTTTGCTTTTGTTTGATTTTTCCGTATCTTCCTCCCGCTCGATATCCTCGTCAGACGTATTTTCCTCAACGGGAATTTCGGGTTCCTTTTCCGTTGTGAGAATTTCCGTTTCATCTATGTCAAAGCCGGTATTTTCCTCCTGTTCTTTTGAGGAAGACTGTGTGTTCCTGCTCTTTCCCTTTTGCTTTTTGTCCTTTTTCCGCTCTTTCTTTTCCTCGTTTTCTTCCTTGTTTTCGGGAAATTTGAAAAGGGGATCGAAGGCGGGAAATGTAAGCTGGCTTTCGGGTTCCATTTCTGCGTCGTCTGCGGCTGTCCTTGCAATGGCTCTCAGCTTTTCGGATTTGCCGTAGGATACCTGCCCCGATTTTTTCATGGATTGGTAGGCGTTTGTGAAGAAATCCTCCGGCTCGGCTTTTTCCTCTATGGGAACGGAAATGCCGTCTGATGAGTTTAACGCCGCAATATCCGCCATTGTCTGCTGTCCGGGTATGATGTCGTAATCCGCCGAGGAGCCGCTTTGTTCGGCGGGGTTTTCGTTTATAAGCGTTTCCGGCATTTCGGGCTGAAGCTCGAACCTGTTGTTATAGGACATGGACTTAAAGCCCGTGTCGTCCGGAAGTATTCGTCCGGTCCGCTTTGTGAGAATTTGCCTTTGAAGTGCGGGATTTACCGTTGTATGGGGATCTATCTCGCCGCATCTGGCTTGATTTTCTTCGTAAGTATCTCCGGTCTTTTTTTTCGGTACGGCTATCGTACCCGTAGACCTTTTTCTTAAATCGGCGGAGTGCTTCGCTATGAAATCCTCGTATTCGTCATTGCTTAAAACCGATGAGTGTAAGGATTTTTTTTCGGAGTCTTTCGTTTTTTTGCCGCTGACTTTCTTTTGAGCCATAATATATCACCGTTCAATAATTTGTAGTACCGCACTGCCGTGTTTGATACCGGTCGGAATAAATTTTCACAATATTATTCGGAGCGTCTTCTTTTTGATATTTCAAACATAAGTATTCCGGCGGCAACGGAGGCGTTTAACGAATTTATATGACCGCACATGGGAATTGACACCGTAAAATCCGCATTTTGCTTTACAAGACGGCTGACTCCGGAGCCTTCGGAGCCGATGACAATTGCTGCGGAACCGCTCATATCGGTTTCGTAATAGGGCGTTCCGTCCATATCTGCGGCATAAATCCAAACTCCTCTTTTTTTAAGCTCTTCCATGCACAGATTGATGTTTGAAACTCTCGCCACGGGCATATATTCCAAAGCTCCCGCAGATGTTTTTTCAACAGTCATATTTAATCCTGCGCTTCTTCTTGACGGAATTATAACGCCGTGTGCTCCGGCTGCTTCTGCGCTCCTTATAACGGCGCCTAAGTTGTGCGGGTCCTCAAGACCGTCGCAAATTATTATAAACGGAGCTTCTCCCTTTTCCTCGGCGTTTTTGAAAATATCGTCAACGGAGGAGTATTCCTTCGGAGCGGCTCTCAGTATTACCCCTTGGTGATTGCCGTGTCCGCACATAAAATCAAGCTTTTTGGCGTCAACCTCCTTAACGGGGATTTTTTTCTCAATGCATTGAGCCGCAATAGGCGTAAGCGCTCCCTTGTGTTCGCCCCTTTGTATAAAAAGACATTCTGCGGGACGGTCGGCTTTAAGAGCTTCTCTGACTGCGTTTCTGCCGATTATCAGATCCTCTCCCGTATTCTGTTTACCGCCCATATTGTTGTTATCCATATTTTTTCTCCACAAACAATTTCCACTTAAGTAAGCACTGATTAAATCGAGTGCGACGGATGTTTAGAGGATTTTTTGCAAGACAAGGAACAAAGCGCAAGGAATACTGTCGTATTGTGAGCATTTGTGACGAAGTATTGCGGAAAATCGGCAAGCAGACGGCGTGCTCAGCCGTCAGGCGTGATTTAATCAGTGGTTACTTAATATAATTAATTATTTTATCAAATATTTGCCGGTTTTGCAATAGATTAATGCCAATTGGATGTAGAAAAATCGGGATAAATACTCAGCAGTTTGAACAAACGCTTCAAAATTAAAGGAATTTGCCTACGATAATGTGACATAAATTGCGTAAAGCGTATTGTATAATCACTGTGACGAATTTAAAAGCGGTGAAAATGTATTATGTATGATGTGAAAAAACTCAACGGAACAAAAACAGAAAATACGGACAGGCTCAAATATTTCGGTTTTGCTTTTCTCCGCCAATCCATTTGGGCTGTTGCGGGATTTTTCGGCGCAGTTGCCGATGTCGGCGGACTGGCGCCCTTCGGCAGCGCGCTGGCTGCGGGAGTGTATCCCGACTATGTTGCTGCCTGCGTTTTGGGCAGCTCGGTGGGGTACTTCACTATGTACGGCATATCGGCGCTGACCCTGCGGTACATAGCCTCCGCTGCCGTTGCGGGTATCCTTTCATATTTTTTCAAAAGAGGAATAAAAAGGAGTTATCATCGGTATTTCAGCGGTATTTTCGGCTTTGCTTCGGTATTTTCAACGGGTCTTGTTATGAGTATTTCCGTTTCGCTGTCAATTTACGAATCGGTTTTGTATTTGATTGAGGGAATAATAGCCGGTGCAGGCGGTTATTTTACAGACAGAGCGCTGAATATCAGTCCGGCAAAAAGATACGCCGCAGAGCTTTCGGGAGGAGAAACCGCAGGCGTGCTTATGGCTTTCGGGATTGTCATTTTGGGGATTATGCATTTTGATTTCGGGATTTTCTCTCCGGCAATGACAGCGTCAACCTACGCCGTGCTGGCGGCTGCCGCTTTCGGCGGGGAAAAATACGGCTGCATTGTGGGAATTTGCGCAGGCGTTGTTATGGGATTTTCAAAGGGCGAGGGCTTCGTTACCGGAGGAATGGCTTTGGGCGGACTGCTTTGCGGGATTTTCGGCAAGGGCAACAGATTTATCTCCGCTGTTATTTATGTCATAACTCTGTGTGTTGCGGCATTTTCCGCCGACAGCTGGGATGCGGCGGGATATATCGTCTTGGGAGGAGTTGTCGGAGCGTTCGCATTTATTTTAACTCCGAAAAAAATCCGCAAGAGAATAAAGGATGTTTTTTCTCTGTCTGATGACGGAGCGTTTCTCTCCGGTCAAAGAGCGGCGCTGAAAATGCGTCTCAGAGCGGCGTCTGACGGCATGGACGACGTAAGCGGCACGATTAAGGGGATTGCCGGCATTTACAGAAGAAGATCCGCTCCTTCGAAAAACGATATTTACGAAAACGTCAGCAGCGGAGTTTGCTCCGAATGCGGAAAATACGGTGTTTGCAGAAACAGAGAGCGGTATTTTAAGCGGATTGTAAACGCTTATAAAAGAAGCGACAATCCGGACGAGGAGGGGATACCTTACGGCTTTTTTACTTCGTGTGACGAGCCCGAAAAGGTAACCGCCGCCCTTGCCGCCGAACTGGAAAAATATCGTATTGCGGTGAGCGAAGCCGTTAAAACGGGAGAAACGGTAAATATAGTTTCGGATCAATTCAGCTCAGTCTCCGGATTTCTTGACAACTTTTCCGATACCATGGACTCCGGAGAGGAATATCAGGCAAACCTTTCGGAGATAGTACGCAACAGGCTGGAAAAAGCCTTCGGATCGGATGTGGTAAGTGTAGGCGTGTTCAGAAATGAAAACGATAAAATTTTTGCGGAGATCGCTTTTTCCGGTTCCGACAGAAAAAGAGATTATGAGGAAATATCCGAAATTATTTCCGAGGTGACGGATCTTAAGCTTGATAAGCCGGAGATAAGGGAGCTTGCTGACGGAACGGTATTTTTCACCGTCTGCGAACGAACGAGATACACCGTGGAATACGGCGGCTGTCAGATAAGCTCTGACGGCAAGGTTTGCGGCGACACCTTTGACAGCTTTTATGACGGCAAGGGCGGCTTTACCATGATTTTAAGCGACGGCATGGGTACGGGCAAAAGCGCTGCGGAGGACTCCGTCGTTTGCTGTACGTTGGCATCAAAGCTTTTAAGGTCGGGTTTTCCGCTTGAAAGCGTAATAAAAATGATAAATTCCGCCATGCTTTTGCGTTCGGGAGAGGAATCCCTTGCGACTCTCGATATAGCAAAAATTGATTTGTACACCGGAGAAGTCGTATTTTTCAAAGCCGGAGCGAGCTTTTCCGTATTTATGAAGCACAACAGGCTTATGAAGGCTGAGAAGCCCTCACTGCCCGTGGGAATACTCAGAGACGTTGCTTTTGAAAAAATCGAGTCGGTTATAGGCGACAGGGACTGCGTTGTTCTGATGTCGGACGGAGTGACGCCGCAAACAACACTTATGTGGAAGGAAATATTGAGAGATGCGGAGGACTACGAGGGAAACGAGCTTGCGGACAAGCTTGCGAAAACGGCAGTTCTCAACTCCGGAAAGGAAAAGGCGGACGACATAACGGTGATTACGGCGGCGCTTACCGCAAGAGTTTGATTTTATGCTTGCAATCGTTGGATTGTGATTGTATAATATTATGAGATAATTGGGAATTGAAAAAGATATTGTGAGGAAAAGATATGCTTGAGCTTAAAGACGTTAGCTTTACCGTAGGAGACAAAGGTGAAGCCTTGGAAATTGTAAACAACATAAATTTAACGGTTCCGGACGGCAGGTTCACCGTTATAACCGGACCCAACGGAGGCGGAAAGTCCACGCTGGCAAAGCTTATTATGGGAATTGAAAAGCCCACTTCCGGTCATATTGTTTTTGACGGCAATGATATAACGGAGCTGTCCATAACCGACCGCGCGAAGCTGGGCATAGGCTACGCTTTTCAGCAGCCTCCGAGATTTAAGGGGCTTACCGTAAGACGGCTGTTAAGCCTTGCCTACGGCAGCGAGCTTCCGGAGGACCGATGCTGCTCCTACTTGACCCGTGTGGGACTTTGCTCAAAGGATTATTTGAACAGAGAGGTTGACTCGTCTCTTTCCGGCGGCGAGGTTAAGAGAATTGAAATTGCAACGCTTATGGCGAGAAATCTCAAGCTTGCCATATATGACGAGCCCGAGGCGGGAATAGATCTTTGGAGCTTTTCCATGCTGGTGGAGAGCTTTAAGGGAATGATAAAGGACAGGCGGGAAAGCGTTATGATAATCTCCCACCAGGAGAGAATTATGCAGCTTGCGGATGAAATTGTAATTATAGCCGACGGCGGCATTAAGACCCGTGGGACGAGGGATGAAATTTTTCCCTCGCTTATGAAAGAGCTTGACGGGGACTGCACATTCAGGGAAGGCGAGGATAACAATGGATAAAACCGATTTATATATGCTTGATAAAATAGCGGATTTAAAGGCTGTTCCAACGGCGGGAGCTTACAACATCAGAAAAAACGGTCAGGGCGTTGAGAGACGATCCACTGAAAACATTGAGATTATCCCGAAAAAGGACAAGCCGGGAATAGACATAAGAATTAAGCCCGGCACAAAGGCGGAAAAGGTACATATTCCCGTAATTATCACCAAAGAGGGAGTAAACGACCTTGTTTATAATGATTTTTACATAGGAGAAGGAGCGGACGTTGAAATCGTAGCGGGCTGCGGAATACACAATTCCGGCTGCGAAACAAGCGAGCATGACGGTATCCACAGGTTTTTTATAGGCAAAAACGCCCGTGTAAAATATGTTGAAAAGCATTACGGCGAGGGCGAGGGAACGGGAAAGAGAATACTCAACCCCACAACCGAGGTGTATATGGAGGATAATTCCGTATGCGAGATGGAAACGGTTCAGATTAAGGGAGTTGACTCCACAATCAGGGAGACTAAGGCTTATCTCGGAGCAAACGCCAGGTACACGGTTCTTGAAAAGCTTATGACCCACGGCAATCAGAGAGCCGAGTCAAATATGGTTGTTGAATTAAACGGGAAAAACGCAAGCGCTCAGATAATTTCCAGATCCGTGGCAAAGGACAGCTCATGTCAGGAGTTTAAGCCTACGGCTGTGGGAAACGCCTATTGCAAAGCCCACGTCCAGTGCGACTCCATTATAATGGATGATGCAAAAATAAGCAGCGTTCCGGCTATAACCGCAAACAACGCCGACGCTCAAATTGTCCATGAGGCAGCCATAGGGAGAATAAACAACGACCAGCTTCTGAAGCTTATGACCTTCGGCATGACAGAACAGGAAGCGGAGGACGTTATTGTCCAGGGCTTTTTGGCATAAAATCAAGAAAAGTAGGCGCTCAATCAACGGCGCTTACTTATTATTTTATTTGACAAAATATACGCAGCTAATGTATAATATAGCTAATGTATAATATAATCAAAATGATTTCATTGAAAAAAAGGACAGTGTGGATTGATGCTTGATTACGTGCGAGCTGTTTGCGCAGTGCCGGAAATCTCCGTGGGAGATCCGTACTTCAACACCGATAAAATTCTTGAAAAAATGAAGGAAGCCGGAGAGGTAAACGCCGACATCCTCGTGTTCCCGGAGCTTGCCGTTACGGGCTATACCTGCGGAGACTTGTTTTTTCAGCAAAGGCTTTTAAAATGTGCGGCGGAGTGCTTAAAGAAAATAACGGACGAAAGCAGACGGTATGATTTTTGTACCGTCGTCGGTGCGCCTCTTGAAATAAAAGGACAGCTTTATAACTGCGCCGTAATCGTCACCAACGGCAAAATCAACGGAATTGTGCCGAAAACATTTATTCCGGAGTATAATGAATTTTACGAAAAACGCTGGTTTTCCTCAGCAGCGGCTTTGCCCGTATGCGAAATTTCCGCAAAGGAAATATGCCCTCTTTTTGATGAAAATTACACCGTTCCCGTAGGCACGGACTGCATTTTTAATTATAAAAACGAAGTGAAATTCGGAGTGGAGATTTGCGAGGATTTATGGTCGCCCACGCCTCCCGGAACTCTTCTTGCGTTAGGCGGTGCAGAGCTTATTTTGAATTTGTCCGCCAGCAACGAGACAATCGCAAAGCGTGAATACCGCCGAGAGCTTGTTAAACAGCAGTCAGCGAGATGCTACTGTGCTTATGTTTACGTTTCCGCCGGAGACGGAGAATCAACTCAGGATTTGGTGTTCTCCGGTCACAGCATTATTGCGGAAAACGGCGGGATTTTAAAGGAAAATGAAAAATTCATAGAGTCGGATTACATTCTTGTCCGGGATATTGATATGGGCAAAGTTAAAGCCGACAGAATAAAGTACAAGAGCTTCGGAGACAGTGCTGCGTTTTGCGGTGCGGGAAAAAGCGTTAGGGAATTTTCCATTGAGGGTAAGTCGGATGAATTATCGGGAAACGGGGATTTTGACTGCGTGAACAAGCGTCCATTTGTGCCCTCCGACGACAAGGACAGGCTTGCAAGGTGTATGAATATATTTGAAATGCAGTGCGCAGGCTTAAAAAAGCGTCTGAAGGTAACGGGAGCTAAGGCGGTTATCGGAGTTTCCGGCGGACTTGATTCCACTCTTGCTCTTCTTGTGGCGGCAAATACCATGACAGAGCTTGGAAGACCCGTATCCGATGTTATAGCCGTAACAATGCCATGCTTCGGAACGACTGACAGAACTTATACAAACGCCCTGACGCTTATGGAAAAATTAGGCGTTGAGTCAAGAGAAATTAATATCAAAGAGGCCTGTACTCTTCATTGCCGCGACATCGGACACGACATTGACAAGCTTGACGTTACCTTTGAAAACGTTCAGGCGAGAGAGCGGACTCAAATTCTTATGGATTTGGCGTGCCGTGAAGGCGGATTGGTTGTTGGAACGGGAGATTTAAGTGAATTGGCTCTCGGCTGGTGTACATATAACGCCGACCATATGAGTATGTACGGAGTAAACTCAAGCATTCCCAAAACCCTTATAAAATGGATGATCGGAAGTATAGCTCAAAACAATATTTTTGAGGGCTGCTCAGACGTTCTCATGGATATAATCGATACTCCCATAAGTCCGGAGCTTCTGCCGCCGGATGAAAACGGAAATATAGCTCAGGAGACGGAAAGCCTTATAGGTCCGTATATCCTCCACGACTTTTTCCTTTACTATGTTCTGCGTTACGGCTACAGCCCAAGGAAAATATACCGCCTTGCTCAAAGGGCTTTTAAGGATGATTTTTCCGATGAAGAAATTTTAAAGTGGCTGAAAAGCTTTTACCGCCGCTTTTTCTCCCAGCAGTTCAAGCGGAGCTGTCTGCCAGACGGCGTAAAGGTGGGAAGCGTATGCCTGTCCCCCAGAGGAGATTGGCGAATGCCCAGCGATGCCAGCTCAAGGGCGTGGCTCAGAGAGCTTGACGAAATGTAATCGAAAATTGCAGCTTTGTTTTCGCTGAAAAGGAAATGATAAAATGGATGCAAACAATGAAAAGGACTGCTGCTGCCGTTATAAGGAAACTCCCCGCAGCGAACAGGCTCAAAAGCAGCTTCAGAACAGACTTAACCGCATGATAGGACAGATGAACGGAATTAAAAGGATGATTGACGAGAACAGGTACTGCGGAGACATTCTGACTCAGATTTCCGCTGTGGAAAGTGCCTTGCAAAGCTTCGGATATATCATTTTGCAGGACCATATGGAAACCTGCGTTGCGGATAAGATAAAAAACGGCGATACTCAGGTTATCGATGAAACCGTTGAGCTTATAAAAAAACTCAAGTAAATCACGGAAGACGGTAAAAATGAACGTAACAATAAGAAAATATAAAAACGGCGATATTCCCTTTATGGCGGATATTTGGAACGAGGTCGTTGCGGACGGAATTGCATTTCCCCAGGAGGAGTACCTCACCGCAGAAACGGCGGCGGAATTTTTTGCGGCTCAAACATATTGCGGAGTCGCCGAGGATGTGGACAGCGGAGCAATCTGCGGACTTTATATCCTTCATCCGAATAACGTGGGACGGTGCGGTCATATTTGCAACGCAAGCTACGCCGTTTCGTCGCATATGAGAAATATGCATATAGGGGAAAAGCTGGTAAGGGACTGCATTAACACCGCTCCGAAGTACGGCTTTAGTATCTTACAGTTTAACGCCGTTGTAAAATCCAATTCCTCCGCCCGTCATCTGTATGAGAAGATAGGCTTTATTCCTCTTGGAACCATTAAGGGCGGATTCAGGATGAAGGACGGCTCCTTTGAGGACATTTGCCCCTATTATATCGAATTGTAAGGAATAAAAGAATAAAAATTTGCACGATAAATTGCGGTAATTTTGTAACAGGTTTTTGTTGACAACATTACCCTGTTTGTTATAAAATATATTGGCGGGAAAAAGCGGCTTGTGGTGCCGCCGCCCGCAAGGGTGAAAAATAATTTTCAAAAAAAGGAAGTGATTTTTAATGGACCCCGACTCTGTAACGGGAACCAATAAACCTCCAAAGCGAAGAAAAGCCGAATAAAACATATGCTATGATTTGATTTTAACGTCCTTTCACGGCTGTGTTTCGTTCGGCTGTGAAAGGATTTGATAATATGACCAACTGTTATATCACAAGGAACAATTACCTTGAGGAACTAACAGGACCCGAGCCCGGCTGCTGGGTAAATCTGGTAGCGCCGGGTGAGGCGGAGCTTAACCGCATTTCAAATAAGTATAACCTTGATATGGATGCCCTTAAAGCCGCATTGGACGAGGACGAGCGTTCCCGTATTGAAACCGATGAGAATTATACCATGATTCTTGTCAATATTCCAACAATTGAGGATGAAACCGATAAGGAGCTTTACAGCACCATCCCCTTATCTATTATAGTTGTGGATGAAGCCGTTATTACCGTTTGCAGTGAGGAGACGCCTATTCTCAGCCAATTCGCAAACGGCAGGGTGCGTGATTTTTACAGCAATATGAAGTCCCGCTTTATATTGCAGATACTTTATAAAAGCTCGTCTCTGTTTTTGACTTATCTGAGGAACATTGACAAGAAAAGCGACCATGTTGAAAACGAGCTTCATAAATCTCAAAAAAATAAGGAGCTTATCGAGCTTCTTATACTTGAAAAATCTCTTGTTTATTTCACCACGGCGTTAAAGTCAAACGAGGTGGTTCTCGAAAAGCTTTTAAGACTTGAGATTATCAAAAAATATCCCGAGGATTCGGAGCTGCTTGAGGACGTTATAGTTGAGAATAAACAGGCGATAGAGATGGCAAATATCTATTCCGGAATTTTAAGCGGAACGATGGACGCATTCGCCTCAGTTATTTCAAACAACCTGAACATTGTAATGAAGGTTCTGTCCGTTGTGACAATCGTACTTTCCATACCTACGCTTATTTTCAGCGCCTACGGTATGAATACAAACCTTGCCGGAATGCCCTTCGCCGAGAGCCAATGGGGATTTTTGATTATAGTCGTAATCTCCATTGTAGTTTCGGTTATTGCGATGATTGTTTTTATGAAAGCCAAATTTTTAAAGTGAAGAATATACAAAAACCGGTTGGGAAGCTCTCAATCGGTTTTATTTATCCGTTTGCAAAAATCCCGTCCGTTCGCTCCGGAAAATTTTCCGAAAAAGCTATTGCAAAATGAGGAAGAATATGTTATTATTTACATGGTTATAAATAAAAATGTTAAAAGGTGTTGACAGATATGACGAGTTACGGTACACTTTCTAAGCAAGCAAGCAAGCAAGCAAGCAAGCAAGCAGGCAAGCAAGGGACAGTTCTGTAATTTTTTCTTTGTCGACAGCTGTATAATAACGCACGGCTTTGAGCTTTGACTCATGCTGTGCTTTTTTTTTATTTGTAAGCTTAGTGCGGCGGCTTTATTCTAAAAAATCGCTGCAAAAAATTCCAAAAGGAGGAATTTCCGTGTCAAAATTTTCAAAAACAAAAAGACCCTTAGGCATTATCTTATCCTTACTTCTTATTTTAACCTCTTTGCCCCTGACGCTAACAGTATTTGCGGAAAAATCCGATGACGGTTATCTTTATTATAGCATAACGGATGAGGAAGTTACAATCTACCGCTGCGACGACTCAATCAGCGGCGATTACACAATCCCCAATACCTTAGGCGGGTATCCCGTAACGGAAATCGGCGAAATGGCTTTTGAGATGTGCGAGGATCTTACAGGCATAACCATTCCCGACAGCGTTACTTCTATCGGAGAACATGCATTTGATTACTGCACATCCCTTAAGACCATAACAATCCCCGACAGTGTAACCGAAATCGGAACTGATGCATTTTATTACACGGCATATTATAACGATGAGACAAATTGGGAAGGCGATCTGCTGTATATAGACAATTGGCTTGTAAGTGCAAAAACAAGCATCAGCGGCAGCTGTGAAATCAGAGACGGCACAACGGGAATTGCAAATGGTGCATTTGAGTACCGCACAGCCCTTGAAAGTGTAACCATCCCCGACAGCGTAACCATAATCGGCAGTGATGCATTTATGTACTGCTCATCCCTTATAAGTGTAACAATCGGCAACGGCGTAACCACAATCGGTAGTTTTGCATTTGCCCACACATCCCTTGAAACTGTAAATATTCCCGACAGCGTAACCGTAATCGCACAGGGTGCGTTTTACGACTGCACATCTCTTGAGAGCGTGGCAATCGGCAACGGCGTAACCACAATCGGCGGTGAGGCATTTGAAGACTGTACATCTCTCGCAAGCGTGACAATCGGCAACAGTGTAACCACAATCGGAGCCTACGCATTTTACGGCTGCACAGCCCTTGAAGGTATAAATATTCCCGACAGTGTTACCACAATTGAGTACCGTGCATTTTACGGCTGCACGGGAATTACAAGCATAGAAATTCCCGACAGCGTAACCTCAATCGGAAGCTATGCGTTTTATAACACAGGATATTACAACAATGAGTCAAATTGGGAGAACGGTGTGCTGTATATAGGTAATTATCTTGTAAGTGTTCAATCGGACATCAGCGGCAGCTATGAAATCAAAGACGGAACAACGGTAATTGCAACCCAGGCATTTTACAACTGCACATCTCTTGAAAGCATAATAATTCCCGACAGCGTAACCGAAATCACAGAGGGTGTATTTTACTACTGTGCATCCCTTGAAAGCGTAACAATTCCCGACAGCGTAGTATCAATCGGCGGATATGCATTTTCCCACTGCACATCTCTTAAAAGCATAACAATTCCCGACAGCGTAACCGAAATCGGCGAGTATGCTTTTGAATATTGCTCATCTCTTGAAAATATAACCATTCCCGACAGCGTGATGTCAATCGGTAGCAGAGCATTCATCAGATGTACATCTCTTGAAAGCATCACCTTGTCCGACAGCTTAACCTCAATCTCCGAAGGTATGTTTTACGGCTGTACATCCCTTACGAGAGTAGTTATACCCGACGGTGTAACCTTAATCGATGCAATGGCGTTTTACCAATGCTCCGGCCTTGAAAGCGTAACCATACCCGAAAGCGTAACTTCAATCTATTCCGGATATTATGAAACTATACCATCTTCTACTGTTATATACGGAACATCCGGTTCCTATGCGGAGACTTATGCGAATAGCAACGGTATTACCTTTGTCGTTTGCACCCATGATACCACCGAAACCGTAAACTATGCAGATGCAGATTGTACTACAGACGGATATTCCGGCGATACAGTTTGTACAGTCTGCGGCACAACCGTAACCAAGGGTGAAGTAATCCCCATGATAAACCACGCTGACGCTTATATTATCAACGCCTTCGGTGCGACCTGCACAACGGACGGCTACACCGGCGATACATATTGCCCCGACTGCGATACAATTATTGCAACCGGTGAAGTTATCAAAGCAGCGGGACATGATTATTCTATAGTTGTAACAGCTCCGACTTGCACGGAGGATGGCAGCATTACTTACACTTGCTCCGTATGCGGTGATACCTACACTGTTACGACAGTAGCAACAGGTCACACGACCGAGATTCGGAACGCTGTTGCAGCAACCTGCACGGAAGACGGCTATACAGGCGATGAGGTCTGCACGGTTTGCGGCGTAACGGTAACCGAGGGCGAAGT
>JAJQGK010000031.1 GCA_021200555.1 Clostridiales bacterium
ATAATAAGCATATAATAATTACAGTTTGTAAAAGCGGGGAGGCGGGACATATGATGTATCCCTTTATGACGCTGAATGACGGAACGGAGATTGTCCATTCTCAAATGTACGAAGACGGAACGGTTAAGGTTTACATTGAAAAACCCGATGAAAAATATTGTTTCCGACGGGCAACCTGCATACTTCCGGAATACCGGTGGGAGGATATTTACCGGTTCGGCGATGATGATATTAAACGCTTTCGGGAAATCATCCAATCCACAGCACACTTAATTTTGGAGTTTGCCCAAGAGGGAGGACTTGAAAATGCCTCGCTGCTTACAAAAACAAAGGTTTGCCGCTCAGGTATTCCGATAAATACAGATAATCAAGCAAACTAAAAAAGCATCCGACTGTTTCAAGACGGGTGCTTTTCTTATAGTACAAATATGAATAAATTTACGCCAGATTAAGGATATTGATGCACTTTACGGGGCAGCTTTCGGCACATTTTCCGCAGCCGGTGCATTTTTCGGTGTCCACATGGGCGTTGAAATTAACCACCGTCACCGCTCCCGACTCGCACACCTTGACGCACTTCATACAGCCGATGCACGCCATTTTGCACTCTTTCCTTGCAAGAACGCCTTTATCCTTGTTTTTGCAAAGAACCGCCGCCCTGCTTTCGCCTAAGGGAAGAAGCTCAATAATGCCCTTGGGACAGTTTTCGATGCACTTTTTGCAGGCCTTGCACAGAGCCGGATTTACTCTTGCAACGCCGTCGCATATTTTTATCGCATTGTACGGGCAGGCTTTTACGCAGTCCCCCAGCCCCAAACAGCCGTAAATGCAGTCCTTGGGACCGCCGAAAAGCTGAGCCGCCATTTTACAGCTGTCAACGCCTACGTAGTCCATTTTAATCGAAGCGTTGGATTTGTTTCCCTGGCAGAGAACCACCGCAGACATGGGTTTTACGTCTCCTGCCGCAAGCCCCAGATATTCCGCGATTTTCTTTGAGGTTTCGGCTCCGCCGGGATTGCAGAGAGCCGTGTTCGCGGTTTTTCCCTGAGACAGTGCCGAAGCGTAGCCTGCACAGCCCGAATATCCGCAGGATCCGCAGTTTGCGCCGGGGAGCATTTCGGTTACAGCCTCCGCTTTTTCATCTGTGGGAACAGCCAAAGCAATGGACGCAGCCGCCAAAGCGATGCCGCATACAAGCCCTATAATTCCAACCGTCAATACTGCCGTTACTATTCCGGTCATATACACTCCTCCTTACATAAGTCCCATTCCCTCGACAATTCCCGAAAATCCGAGAAATGACAGAGAGACAAGGGAAGCGGCGATAAGTGTTATGGGAAGTCCCTGTAAAAATTCAGGCACGTCGCAGCTTTCCATTTTTCTTCTTACGCCCGCAAACAGAACCATTGCCAGCATAAAGCCAAGTCCTGCGCCCAAAGAGCTGACCATCGCCTGAATGAAGGTGTATTCCTCCTCCACGTTCAGCAGCACAACGCCCAAAACTGCGCAGTTGGTGGTGATAAGGGGAAGATAAATTCCCAGCGCATTGTACAGGGGTTTCATAAATTTTTTAAGCACAATCTCAACCATCTGCACGAGAGCGGCTATAACAAGGATAAATACCACCGTCTGCAAATATTCCAAATCGTTGTTTACAAGCAGTCGGTTTATAGGATATGTTGCGGCGGTTGCGATAAGCATTACCACTATAACGGCGGCGCTCATTCCCACAGCCGTGTCAAGCTTTTTTGAAACGCCCAAAAACGGACAAATTCCGTAAAATTTTGAAAGGCCGAAGTTGTTTGTGAGAAGTCCCATTACAAGGAGAGCAATCAGATATTTCATGATACCGCCTCCTTATTTTCATTGTTGTTTTCGGGACATTCGGACTTTTCTCCGCCGTCCTTACACATTGCGCAGGTTGCAGCCATGGGACAGTGTCCGCAGCCCTCAAGCTCCGCCTTGGGCTTGCCCTTGCCGCCCGCAATCTTATTCGCCAGCGCCATAAGGATGCCGAACACGAAAAATCCGCCGGCAGGAAGGATAAAGAGCGTTATGGGCTGAAGTCCCACAGCCTCAAGTCCGCCGGTAAAGTCAAAGCCGTTCCAGCCGCCCAGAACGTCGTCTCCGAAAAGCACAAGCAAATCCTGAATGCCGTTAAGGAATGTGCCGGCTCCCAGTATTTCTCTCACAGTACCCATAAGGCAGAGAGCGGCGGTAAAGCCTATTCCCATTCCCAATCCGTCAACCGCAGAATAGAGAACGGTATTTTTGCTTGCAAACGCCTCGGCTCTTCCCAAAATTATACAGTTTACCACGATAAGGGGAAGGAATGCGCCCAAAGCCGTATTGAGAGCGGGAACGAACGCCTTAACAAGCATTTGCACTATTGTTACGAAGGATGCGATTATTACTATGTAAGCGGGAATCCTGACCTTGCCGGGAATAACCTTTCTCAAGGCGGAAATTACGATGTTTGAGCATACCAAAACTATTGTGGCGGCAACTCCCATTCCTATGGCGTTTGTAACGGAGGTGGTAACCGCAAGAGTGGGACAGGTGCCGAGAACAAGCCTTAAAACGGGGTTTTCCCGAATAAGCCCTTTTGTAAATTCCTTACCCAGTGATTTCTTTTCAGCCATTGTCCGTTCCTCCTTTCAAATTGTTTTCAAAATACTCCGTTGCGGCGTTTACGGCCCGAACCACGGCGGAGGATGAAATCGTAGCGCTTGTTACAGCCTGAATTTCACTGTCGCCGGACGCTGCGTTTTTCACAACGGTAAGCTCGCCGATTTTGCCCATGAACTGATCCAAAAAGCTGTCCTTTGTGGTATTCTGACCCAGTCCGGGAGTTTCGTTGTCTGCGGAAAGCACCGTAACCTTTGAAATGCTGCCGTCCGTATTTACTCCAGTCATAACCTGAATTTCACCGCCGTAGCCGCTTTCGGAAACGGTAAAGGCGTACCCTATAATATTTCCGTCTGCATCGTAAGCCGCAGAATACTCAACATCATCGTCAACGGTCACTGCACCGCCGAAGCTTACTGCGTCGGGCATAACCGCCTCCATTGCCTGAGCCTTGTTTTCAGCGTCTATAGAGGCAATCTTATCCTCTGTCAGGCTGTTTGTAAAGCCCAAAAGAGCCGCAGCCGCAACGCATATTACAAGGAGCGTTACAGTGGGGATTATTATTTCTTTAGGAGAAAATTTCTTTTTGCTCATGACGCTTTTTCCTCCTTAGTCTTTTTTTCCTTTTCCGTACCGAAAGGCTTGGGCTTTGTCAAAGCCTCGATATGGGGAACGAGGATATTCATAAGTATAATGGAGTAGGAAACGCCCTCGGGGAGATTTGCGAACAATCTTATCACCGAGGTTATAATTCCGCAGCCTATTCCGAAAATAATCTTGCCCTTTGTTGTTATGGGGCTTGTGGCGTAATCCGTCGCCATAAATATTGCGCCAAGAAGCAGACCGCCGCTTAAAAGCTCATACGCCATAAACTCGAAGTCGCCTTTTCCGGCAATAAGCATAATCACAGCAACAGTGCCGATAAAGCACAGAGGGATCGTTGGCTTAATGACTCTTCTTGCGATAAGATAAATGCCGCCGATAAGGATTGCCGCAGCGCAGACCTCGCCTATGCAGCCTCCTCTTATTCCCAAAAACATATCCCAAAGGGAGGGAAGAGTGTCTGAAATTTCACCGCTGTAGTTTTTAAGCTCCGACAGAGGAGTTGCCGTTGTGGAGGCGTCAACGCCGGAGAGCCACGCCAAAGGCTCCGTCCAGCTTGTCATTGCCGAGGAAAAGGAAACCAGCATAACAATTCTGCCGCCGATTGCCGGGTTTACAAAGTTCTGACCGATGCCGCCGAAAAACTGCTTTACGACAACGATAGCGAAGAAACAGCCCACAACGCACATCCAGAGAGGTATGCTGACGGGCATATTAAACGCCAAAAGCATTCCCGTTACAACCGCGCTTAAATCCCTTAACGTGCAGTCTCTTTTCATTATTTTTCTTGAGAGAAATTCAAACAGCACGCAGCAGCCCACGCACACGGCTGTAATAAGCAGCGAGCGGAACCCGAAAAGCACTATTGAAGCGATAAGGGAGGGTACAAGGGCTATGATTACGTCAAGCATAATTCCCGTTACCGTGTCCGATGAGCGGACGTGGGGAGATGCGCTTACCGTTAATTTATTCATTTCTTTGCACCTGCCTCTCTTACAATTTCCTTGCCCAGACGCATATACTGCACCAAGGGCTTTGCTGCGGGACATGAGTATGCGCAGCTTCCGCATTCCATACACACGTTCACTCCCGCTTTGACAAGACCCTCCGCATCCTTATTGAGAGCCAGCTTTTCAATCTCCGTAGGCAGCAGGCTCATGGGACACGCCTCGGCGCACCGTCCGCAGTGAATGCACGCCGACTGTCTTTTGTTGGTAACCTTGCCGTCCGCAAAAGCGAGAAGGGCGTTGTTGCTTTTAAGCACGGGAACATGGGTATCTATAAGCGCCGTTCCCATCATGGGCCCGCCGGCGATAATCTTCACGGGATCCTTTTTAAAACCGCCGCAGAAATCGATAACGTCCTGAGCCTCAATTCCTATGGGAACTCTGACATTTTTCGGCTCCTTAACGGCTGAGCCGCTGACGGTCATTGAACGGCTTACCAAGGGCTTGCCCGTTTTAAGGTACCTTGAAATAAAAGCCACGGAGGCTATATTCATAACCACGCAGCCCACATCCGCAGGCAGCTTTCCGGGCGGAACACGCCTTCCGGTAGCGGACTGAACCATCATTTTTTCCGCTCCCTGGGGATATTTTGACTTGAGGGTCATAAGCTTTACAATATCTCCTCGGCTGTTGTCCTTGTCCGCAATATTTTTAAGGATTTTGATTGCGTCCGGCTTGTTGTCCTCAACGGCGATAACAACGTTCTTAAATCCGAACACCTCCGCCAAGGTATACACGCCGCCGATAACGTCCCAGGAATTGTCGATACATTCCCTGTAGTCAACTGTTATGTAAGGCTCACATTCCGCCGCATTTACAACAAGAGTGTCGATATTCTTTGACGGATCGAAGGCAAGCTTAACGTGAGTGGGAAATCCCGCTCCGCCCAAGCCCACAAGCCCGGAGGCTCTGACCGCCTTGATAAAATCCTCTCTCGTGTCGGCCTTCGGAGGCTCAATCCCCTCAAAAAGCCGCATCTCTCCGTCGCTTTCGATTGTAACCGCAGGGAGCATTTTTCCGCTTGCCACCTTAACGTCGCCTACCGAAACGACTTTACCAGAAACGGAGGCGTGAATGGGAGCGCTGACAAGCTTGTCGCTGTCCCCCACAACCTGCCCCACGCTGACGGTATCCCCTACCTTTACCGTGGGAGTACAGGGAGCGCCGATATGCTGAAGCATAGGCAGCACCACCTTGTCGGGAGGCGTAATGCGGACAACGGGCAGATCCTTTGTAAGCTTGTTGTGATCCACAAACACGCCGCCCCGCACCCTTTTGACGGCATGAAGTATACCGCCTGAATTGTTACTCATTCTTTCAACCCCTTTATCTTCATAACAATTGAAATTTAATTAATTACCACGCAAATTTGCCTGTTGACATAAGGCTGTCTATATCCATATAGGCGTTTTCAATGCTTTCCGTATGATAAATCCAATAATTATCGTAAATCTTCTTTGTAATTCCCAGATCATCCCACGCTTTGAGAACATCCCCGCTTTTTTCATTTTTGTATGCGGCGTAATATTCAAGCAAATACATAAAAAATTTCATTTCCTCCGTCATTGCGTATTCACATCTCCCGTTAATCGTATCTGATATATACCGAATTTCTCGGATCGCCGGTAATTTTTTCGCACTCCCAAATATCAAACAACGCTCCGGCGCCGAACTCGGTCATTCCCATATCGGCGTTTTCAAGCATTTCATGAGTTTCTGACCGAACGAAGTCACGGAACGCATCCATTTGGCTCATTCCGTATTTTTCGGTTATCATTTTTACAACCTCTTGATTGTAATAATCTATTATGTCGGGTTCCAACCGTCTCATGTCACCGCCTCCTTAAAATGAAGAACATTCAAAGACAATTCTGTTTTAAAGGCGTATTGATCCTTAAGCTTTTGCGGCAAAAGCAGCTGTATCGCCATATTTTCCGTTAAATATCCGTTTAAAAAGTTGTTGATTGTACGGATTGCCTGATCATTTGCAACCGGTCCCACAACGACATCATACGCATCCTTTAAAAACGGTGTTTTTCGGTTCTCGGAAATATAATCAAGCCATTCGGTACTTGCCTCCGAAAAAGACAACACATTAAGTTTTTTCAGTTCATCCTCGTCAACAGTAAAGACGGAAACGGAGGGGATGCCGAACCCTCGCCTGTCAGCTGTGCGAAGCGACCATTTTTTCGCCTGTTCGTAATCGGTAGTCAGGTAAAATCCCGTGCCGAAATCCAACAACCTTTTTGACCGGATAATTCTCGGATTCTTTACAATTACATTGCTGCCATGATACAATACCATAATTTTACACCTCCGATTTATCGCTTTTATATGTGTTGCTCTTTTCTGTTAAGATCCTATACATTTTCATAAGCTCGGCGACGCAGGCTGTTTACCGTAAGCAGCTCTGTCTGCGCCGGATTGTTCCTCTTCATATATTCTGCGACCCATTTCAAAGTAGGTATACACCATCGAAATATTCACTGCTGTTTTTACCTACTTTCTTGCGTTTTCCGGCAAGTCGGTTATCTCACGCAAAAAAGAATCTTTTATTTCCATGTTATCATTCCCATATCAAAAATTGCCAAAGACGTTATTCTTATCGTATTTTACCAGCACGGGCATAACCGCCCGCAGGATTATCCCGGTTATCACGCCGGAGAAAATTCCGAAAATTATCAAAAGTGGCAAATACGCCGCCGCAAGGTTTGTTTTTGTATAAATACTTGCCGCCGCCACCTGTCCCACATTGTGGAACACGGCGCAGATTACGGATATTCCTATATATGAAAAGCCGGTTTTCAGCTTTTTTGACAGCATCACGGAGATGACAAGGACTATATAGCTTAAAAGCCCGCCCGAAAAGCTCATAAAAAACGACGCCGCTCCCCTTGTCAGGAACACAAAGCCCGATTTCAGGAGGACTATAAACAGCCCGTCAACGCAGCTCAGCGTCAAAGCCGCAAACATTACGGCGATGTTTGACAGTCCCAGCTTCGCTCCCGGCGGGAGAAAGGCAATGTCGGGAATTAAGCCCTCAAGGAAGGACAGCGCTAAAGCTACTGCGCCTAAAATTCCCATTACCGCCGTGCGTATGGCAATGTTTTTTCTTTTTTCCTTTTTCACAAAAACACCGCCCTAATAAATTCATAATGTTTGATTGTAATTTTCAATCATCGGACTTCAACAACTTTGCTTGAGGAAGGAATGAAAAATTAGGAATTAGGAATTAGGAATTTCGGAAGCCGCTTTGCGGCTTACTCCGCTCGCTAACGCTCACTCTAATGAAAATTTAATTTGCGGTTCAACTTGTTAATGCGTACAAGATTTTAATTCTATTTTATAATGGGGTGCGGGGTATCCCCGCCATTCATTCCTAATTCCTAATTCCTAATTCCTCATTCCTAATTCTCCTCAAAGGTATCCCCCAATTAAAACGCTCTCCGATCTCCGCAAAAAAAAGCCCTTCTTCAATAGCTCACCGCGTCCACTTCTCCGCTGCCGGCGATATATATTGCAACGCCGTTGGGTACGCAGGCTGCGGATTGTCCCGTTTTTGTCAGCATTCCCGTTTTGACGCAAATCTGATTTTTGCAGTCGCTGTCCTTGATATAAGCGTAATTGTTCCCCAGTACAACGGTGACTCCGTTTACGATAAGCTCCGTCTCCTCCGTCAACGAGGACAGGCTTATCCGAGCGTATTCCTCTCCGTCCGCCGTTATCACCGCCGTAAGATTTCCGCCTTCTCCCGTTCCAAGCAGGAAGATAAACGCCGCCGCAAGGACAAGACAGGCTATTATGATTATGTCCGACTTTTTAAAAAGCTTAATCTCCATAGACGTATTCATCATCGGTTATTTCAAAAACGCAGGTCATATCTCCGTATGTCAGAACCTCTTTATCCTCCGTTACGAATATTCCGAAAGCGTTATACATATCGAGCAAATCCGCCGAGCTTTCATATCCCAGCACAAAGCAGGCTGTGGACAGGGCGTCCGACACAAGTCCGCCGCCGCTTACAACGGTTACGCTTAAAAGTCCCGACTGTGCGGGCATTCCCGTTTCGGGGGACAAAATATGGTGGTACAGCACTCCGTCCTCCTCAAAGGATTTTTCATAGCTCCCCGATGTGGATATATAAGCCGTACCCGATACGGTCAGAGCGGCAAAATTATCCTCCCTGTCCTTTTCGGGCGTTCTTATTCCCACCGTCCAATATTCATTGTCGGGATTTTCGCCGTAAACGAGAACCGTTCCGCCGGCTGAAATTACAGCTCCGTCAATTTCATATTCACTTAATACCTCCGCTGCCGCATCGCAGGCAGCTCCCTTGCCGACCGCTCCCAAATCAACGGTCTGATTTTCTCCGAGAGTACATGTATTTCCGCTTAAAGTGATTTTTTCATATCCGCACCCTTCAAGGGCTTCTGTTATCTCATCCTCCGAGGGGACTGTATTTTTTTCGTTGTCGAAATCCCAAAGAGAGGATAAATTGCCTATTGTAATATCAAAGGCTCCGCCGGAGTTTTCGGAAATCTCCAACGCCTTTGAAATAATTTCCGCCGTAAAATCCGAAAGCTCACCGGTACCGTTTTCGTTAAGAGCGTAAATTTCAGAGGTTTCCTTGTACCTTGAAATATATTGAGTCTCTGCGCTTTGAGCCCGTTCGATGATTTCCTCCGCCGCTTCCTCTCCGTTATCGCCGTAAATTTTCACCGACAAAACAGAGCCCATGGCGACTGACGCCGTTTCATAAGTATCCGTTCGGCTCAGTGCATCATATATGACAACGGCTCCGATTATTATCACCGCCGCTGCCGCAAAAATATAAGCCGCCGTCCGCTTTTTTCCGATATGCTTCACTTTTTTCCGGTACAGCTCCTTTTCCGTCGAAATCAAGTCACTTAATGATACCACAAAAACTTATATTAGTAAAGTAAATAAAAGAAAATAATTATTGTATGTATGGAAATTCTGTGATATAATTGCATTGAATAACGAATATAAGCAGAACGGAGAATTGTAATGAAGCAATTTATGGGCGAGGACTTCCTCTTATCAACAGAAACGGCAAAATCACTCTTTAACGAGTGCAAAGACGAACCTATTTTCGATTGGCACTGTCATCTTTCCCCAAAGGAAATTTACGAAAACAAACAGCCTGAAAACATATCCCGTCTTTGGCTTTCGGGAGATCATTACAAATGGAGGGGCATGAGAAGCTGCGGCATCAGCGAAAAATATATCACGGGCGGCGCTTCGGATTATGAGAAATTTTTGAAATGGGCGGAGGTTATGGATTATTGCATGGGCAATCCTCTTTACCACTGGACCCATTTGGAATTGCAGCGTTATTTCGGAATTACCGCTCCCCTATCTCTGAGAACGGCGGACTCCATATGGAATGAGGCAAACGAAAAAATCAAGTCCGGCGGCTTTAAGCCCCGTGAGCTTATAGAGCGTTCAAACGTCGTCTGCGTATGCACAACGGACGATCCTGCGGACACGCTGGAATACCACAAGCTCATAGCGGAGGACAAAAGCTTTTCCTGCCGAGTGCTCCCTGCGTTCAGACCCGAAAAGGCAATGAATATAGAACAGCCCTCGTTTTTGCCTTGGCTCTCCTCTCTTGAAAAAACAGCGGGGAAAACCGTTGACTCCTATTCCGCTCTCAAGGCGGTACTGACGGAAAGGATGAATTTCTTCAACGAAATGGGCTGCCGCGCGTCGGATCACTCCCTGTCCTACGTTCCGTGCGTCAGAGCGTCCGAAGAGGAGCTGGAGGAGATTTTCGCAAAGGGCAAAAAGGGCTGTCCTCTCACCGCCGCCGAAATTGACAAGTACAGAACGGAGATTTTCCGCTTCCTGGCAAAGGAATACAGCAGACTGGGCTGGGCGATGGAGGTTCACATCGGAGCGATGAGGAACAACAACACCCTTATGTTCAATAAAATCGGAGCGGACACCGGTTACGACTCCATAGGCGACGGAGACATTGCTTACGGCTTGTCCCGCTTCCTTGACTCCCTTGCGGAGGAAAACAGCCTGCCGAAAACAATCCTCTTCCCCATAAACCCGAAGGATAATTACGTAATCGGCACAATGCTGGGGAACTTCCAAAACGACGACGCTCCCTCAAAGATACAATTCGGCTCGGCGTGGTGGTTCAACGACAACATCGACGGAATGATGCAGCAGATGAAAGCGCTGGGCAATTTGGGGATGCTGGGGAAATTCGTGGGAATGGTAACGGATTCCCGATCCTTCCTGTCCTATCCGAGACACGAGTATTTCAGGAGAATACTCTGCGAGCTTTTGGGGAATATGGTGGAAAACGGAGAATACCCCAACGACATGGAGGTTCTTTCACAGACGGTCAAAAACATCTCCTATTACAATGCCAAGGAATACATTGGAATTTGAAAGGATGCAGTATAAATGGGTGAATTTACTTACGGCTTCGGCTTCAGACCGAAGGAATATATAGCGGAGAGCATAACCGATTTAATCGGAAAAACTCCCATGCTTAAAATGAGCAGATACGCCGCTGCGGCGGGAGTGGGAGGAAACATCCTTGCCAAGCTTGAATACTTCAATCCTTTGGGCAGCTCAAAGGACAGAATAGGCATTGCCATGATTGAGGACGCCGAAAAAAAGGAGCTTTTAAAGGAGGGCGGAGTGATAATCGAGCCCACAAGCGGGAACACGGGAATTGCCCTTGCCTTTGCCGCAATAGTAAAGGGCTACAGGCTTATACTCACCATGCCCGAAAATATGTCCCTTGAAAGAATAAAGCTGCTCAAGGCTCTGTCTGCGGAAATAGTTCTCACTCCTGCGGAAAAGGGAATGCAGGGAGCGGTTGACAAAGCCCATGAGCTGGCGGCGGGATATGACAACGCCTATATTCCGTCTCAATTTGAAAATCCGGCAAACGCCAACATTCATAAGATTACAACGGCGCAGGAAATTCTTCACGACACCTACGGCGGAGTGGACTTCTTCGTGGCGGGAGTCGGCACGGGAGGCACCCTTACGGGCGTGGGAGAAACACTCAAAGCGTTTAACGACCGCACGAAAATCATAGCGGTTGAGCCTGCGGACTCCCCCTTGCTTACAAAGGGAACAGCGGGACCCCACAAAATTCAGGGAATAGGCGCAAACTTCATCCCATCCGTGCTTAACAGAGATATAATAGACGAGGTTATCGACGTTACAACGGAGCAGTCCTACAACGCAGCGAGAACGGCTGCGCAAACGGAAGGCGTGCTTGTGGGAATATCCTCCGGAGCAGCGCTTTTTGCGGCATCCGTAATAGCCTCCCGCCCCGAAAACACGGGAAAAAATATAGTGGTTCTTCTGCCCGATTCGGGAGAGAGGTACCTTTCTACGGATTTATTTGATTTTTAAAAAAGCAACCGAGCAAAGAAAAAGCAAAAAAAATGGAGCTTAATACGAACGTAAAATACATAAAGGGCGTGGGCGAGGTTATTTCCGGACTTTTCGGCAAGCTGGGAATTTTTACGGTAAAGGACTTGCTTTACAATTTTCCCCGGGATTATGAGGACTGGAGAAAAACAGTCCCCATTGCCGATGCGCCCTTTGACACTCAGGTATGCGTAAAAGCGAGGATTTCCAACGCTCCGGAAGGCATAAAAACCCATTCGGGAGCCATGCTTTTTAAAGCGGCGGCAACAGACGGACGGGGCATACTTATGCTCACTTTTTTTAACAACAAGTATGTGGTGAACCAGCTGTTTGAAGGCGAGGAATATCTGTTTTTCGGCAAGATAACCCAAAACTATATGGGCGGCAGGGAAATGCTGTCCCCAAGGTTCGCAAAATCAAGCGGAAACGACAAAATTCACCCTATTTACCGTCAGACGGAAAGGCTCAGCACAAAAAAAATCGAAAGCGTTACAGCCGCAGCCTTTGACGGGATGAGGGGAAGCATTGAGGAAACTCTGCCCGAATATATTATAAAAAAATACAAGCTTATGTCCCTTGAGGACTCCCTTTATTTCATGCACTTCCCAAGAAGCGATGAGGATTTAAAAGCGGCAAGGCGGAGGCTTATTTTTGAGGAGCTGCTGGATATGCAGCTGGGACTTCTTTTCCTCAGGAGCAGAAACAGAAGCAGCACGGCGGTTAAAATTTTACGGAATTACACCGATGAATTTCTGACAGAGCTGCCCTACAGCCTGACAAAAGCCCAATTGCGGTGCATAGACGAGTGTATGGCGGATATGACGGCGGACGAGCCTATGAACAGACTTCTCCAAGGGGATGTGGGCTGCGGAAAGACGTCGGTTGCGGCGGCGCTTATATACAATGTGGTGAAAAACGGCTACCAATGCGCCCTTATGGTTCCCACGGAGGTGCTGGCGGAACAGCACGCAGCGTCACTGACAAAGCTTTTCGGCGGACGGATAAACACGGCTCTCTTAACCGGTTCCGTAAAGCCCTCGCAAAAGAAGCTTATCAAGCAGGGGCTTGCGGACGGAAGCATTGATTTTGTGGTAGGAACGCACGCAATCATAAGCGGCGACGTAGAGTTTAAAAATTTGGGCTTTGTCATAACGGACGAGCAGCACCGATTCGGCGTAAAGCAGCGAACGGCTCTTGCCCAAAAGGGCTTAAACCCTCACACGCTCGTTATGTCGGCGACTCCCATACCGAGGACGCTGGGACTGATAATCTACGGAGATCTCGATATTTCCGTTATCGATGAAATGCCCAAGGGCAGACAAAAAATCGACACCTACTGCGTAACGTCAAGCTACCGCAGCAGGCTGTACAGGTTTATCAAAAAATACATAAGTGAAGGCAGACAAGGGTATATAATCTGTCCTCTTGTGGAGGAGGGCGAAACGGATCTCGTTCCGGCGCAGGAATACGCCCGTCAATTGCGGGAAAACGAATTTGCCGGATACAGCGTGGGACTGCTTCACGGAAGGATGAAATCCAAGGACAAGGAGCAGGTTATGCGGGATTTTGCAGACGGTAAAATTCAGCTTCTTGTGGCGACCGTTGTGGTGGAAGTGGGAATTGACGTTCCCAACGCAGCGGTTATGATTATCGAAAACGCCGAACGGTTCGGGCTTTCCCAGCTCCACCAGCTCAGAGGGAGAATAGGCAGAGGCAAATTCAAATCGACCTGCGTGCTTGTGTCGGACGCTCAAAATCAAGAGGCGGCTGACAGGTTAAAGGTTATGTGCGAAACCTCGGACGGATTTAAAATAGCCGAGGAGGATTTAAAGCAGAGAGGCCCCGGAGACTTTTTAGGCTCAAGACAGCACGGACTTCCGGAGCTGCGCCTTGCAAATATAATGACCGATACAAAAATTCTGTACGCAGCCCAAAAACAGGCGGAAAATATAATATACGCCGACCCGAAGCTTGATTTTCCGGAGCATGACCACTTGAAAAATACTGTGGAGGAAATGTTCGGGAAATTCGGCGAAACGGGGATTAATTAAAATTTTAATCTGTGCAAATGTCGTTTGATTGAGAAAATTATAATCGCCCACCGTAGGGGCGGACCCATGTGTCCGCCCGCAAAGGGCGT
>JAJQGK010000092.1 GCA_021200555.1 Clostridiales bacterium
TGACAGGGTTACGCTAATAATTCGCTTAATTTTTGACATAGGATTTTGCCCCCTTGAAATTTTCACAAATAAAAAAGCACAGCCAAAGACAGGCTAAGCTGTCCAAAGCCATGCGTATTTACAAAATTGTCGAAAAAGAATAAATTACAGTATTATTGCTTGCTTGCTTGCTTGCTTGCTTGCTTGCTTGCTTGCTTGCTTGCTTGCTTGCTTATAAAGTGTACCGTAATTCATTGCCCTTGTCAACTCTTTTCGTAAATTTTATTTGCTTTTAACCTTATTATAGTACACGATTTTTGATTTTACAAGGTATTTTTCAGGAATATTTTTATTATCTTTGAAATTTTACGATATGTTCAAAAAATCGGAGTTTTCTTCTGCGATTTTTGACAATGAAAATTAAATTTTACATACCCTGTCACAGTCTGTCACAGGGAATAAACAACTGAATAACCTGATTTTAATGCCCGACTGTCCCGTCTTTTTCTCATGTGCGGGAGAAATTTCTGCAAAACTCTCTGTAGTTATAATCATTACCGTGTTTGCAGAGAACGGCGAACTGAATGGAATCAAAGAGTCTTTCGCTGTCCATTCCCGCAAAATTGAAATTCCGAATGGCGCCGGCAAACAGATCGGAGACAATGGCAGCATCATTTCCGTACACACCGCAGCCGAAAGCGCCGAGAATCAGATGACGATAATTATGTGAAGCCGCCACCAGCAGCATCCCTTGAATGCGCTTATAGAGCATCTCCTCGTATTCACTTTGGGACATTCCCTCCGGCCCCAGGCGAATCATCGGAGCGGCGCAGCTCATGACGGAAATTGAGAATGGCTCGGAAAGAGTTTCGGATGAAGCGTCCTTGACGACCTCTACATAAGGCGAAAGCATAATCGCATCCGACCCCATTCGAGTTTTTCTTGCATTATTGTATTCATAATATTTTTTTGCGTCCTCGCTCTCCAAAGACAGCAGCAGTGACGTTCTCCGACAGAGGTCTTCCTCCTGGGCATTGGCTCCGCTTCGTGTTCGACCGCCGGGTTGTGTAGCACTTGCAAGATTTAAAACAAGGACTTGCGGAACAGGCTCCCCGTTCTTTTTCAAATTTTGATACTCTTTTTGCGCAAGAACCAGTGCATCCTCATTTTCACAGTCAAAAAAACAGGAAGCGTTGTGCGCTTGCGTTTCGTTCTGTCCGGTTAAGGCAAGTGACGCAAGCTCCTTCGGCAGAAACACCTGAATTTCCCGCATTTGTTCAGCTGAAAAGGCAAGTTTTATATGCCTGCAGTCCTTTGAGTAGCCGCCCTGCTCCAGAATGGTCAGGGTATCGTCTAAAATTGCAATATTCTTTTTTCTTTGCATTTCCTTCTGCTTTTCCCTCTCCTGAATTTCTTCTTCAGAGAGCCCCCGATACTCTCGCTCCCGCATTTGAGCCGCCATCTGTTTTAACTTCTCTTCTTCAGATACTTCTTTAGTTTCCCGTTCAGCCATGTCCGCCCCGCCTTTCTGTCACTTTTCGGAATACGTCATCGCAAGGTTCCCTGATATTCAAATCTGCTGCGCTGTCAAAGCCTGTGTGTCCCGGATTGATTTGGACAATGGCTGCATCCCTCCTGCGACAGTTCCAATAAACATCACCGAAGTTGCCCCGTGTCCCGATGATGAGGATCAGATCGGCCTCAGAAATCCATGCCTTAGCCTTTTTTACATCCGCATCCCACAAGCCAATATGGCTGTAAAGCGGCCACGGAAGAATTTCCCCGCCGCAGTCTTCACACCGAGGCAGCTCGTCCTGCTGCCATATCTCATACCCGTCATAATGGCGTCCGCAGTCGGAGCAGCAGTTGACCTGCAGGCTCCCCTGGATTTCCGCAACATTTTTTGAACCCGCAATTGTGTGCATACAGTCCACATTTGTTGTGATAATTCCGATGAGTTTGCCCTCCGCTTCTAAATCTGCCAAAGCATAATGAGCAAAGCTTGGCTTATAAGAAAACATGGTTTCCAGATATGTGGGCATAAAGGAACCCGTATCGGAGCTGCGCCGACTGCCGAAGCTGCGGCGGGAGAAGATCATTTGTCCGTATGTGACGCCGCCGCCCGCAACGGAAATCCCCGCTCCCGTAATAGCTACCGCTGAATGGCTCCGGTCAATATAATCGGCCAACCTCTGTATTGAATCCGCATTTTTGTCTCCTTTAAACAAGCTCATTGCCATTCCCCCTAACCATTTAAGAGTGCATCCAGTGCATCTGCTGCATCCGCACGTATGTTCAGGTCGGCGATTTCATCAAACTGCGTTGCAGAAGGGTTAATCTGCACAAGCCTTGTTCCGGCACGCATTCGACTCAAATATTCATCGCTGCGGAAGCCTGTGGTTCCGATAACCAGCACCAAATCCGCTTGGGAAATCATATCGGCGGCTTTTTGCATACTCTCCCTTGAAAGGTTGGCGCCGGCGCTGCTGTCTCTGCAAAAGGCGGTGGGCATCAGCGGTGCGCCGCATTTTTCGCAGCGGGGCATTTGCCCGTGGTTCCATATCCGGTAATCATAGCAGCGGCTGCCGCAGTCAATGCAGATATTATCACGGAAGCTGCCCTGAAATTCAATCACATTTTCCGAGCCTGCAATCGTATGCAGGCAGTCCAAATTCTGCGTCACAATGCCATAGATTTTTCCTTGCTTCTCCAACTCCGCCAGCTGCTTATGAACGGTACTCGGACCCTTGACAAAAGTAGCGTCAAGAAACGCATCCTTCATGACGGCATAGAATTTTTCCGGATTTTTGCGGACATAAGAAGCGGAAAAAATCCGTCCGGCGTTCATTCTGCCAACGCTTTGTTTCAGCCTGCGCATTCCGTAAAGATAGGAAATTCCCGCACCGGTGACAGCGACGGTTCTGCTGCTCTGCGACATATATACCTTTAAATTTTCGTATTCGGTTCTCATTGCTCTTTACCTCCTTGTTCTGCAAGTGAAAGCAGCACCCATCGACATTTTCCGCTTCGATGAGTGCTGACGGTTTTTTACTTAAGTATCGAAGCATAGCAGAGCGTTACATCCATGTAAAGTTCTCTGTTCCGGCGCCAAGTTCAAAATGGTACTTACTGATTCCGAGATCCACATCGGAATAGGAGCCCTTGCCGCATGTCATGCTCACCTGATTGCCATTCCCGCAGATTGTAAATTCCTGCTTGTTCATGGCTGTCGGCGCCAGCAAAGCCGCCGCAACGCCTGCATTGAACCAATCCGGAGCAGTACCGGCGTAAGACGCAACCTCAGATGCAGCCTTAGACTTATGAGGAACTCCCTGCTCCTCTCCGTAGCCGACTGCGACAATTCCGACAATTTTCGCATTATCCCCTGCGCCCAGGTTCTTTTTCGCATTTTTGCGGCTGTACATTCCGCCGATCCACCAGGTATTCAGCCCCAGCGTTTGGGCATAAAGCATCACATCGGCGCTGCTGTACCCCAACTTTTCACAGATATCAGGCGTATTTGGACCTGCAATGATGATGTAGTTCCGTACACCCTTCGACATCGTTTTGGCGAAAATTGCAGGCATAGCGTCATTGCTTTGCGTAACGAGCTTCATACTTAAGCCGTATTTCTTATTTTGCTCACTGATTCGACAGTTCAGCTTATCCGCCATATCCGCAGACAGCGGTGTATTCTTGTACTTGCGTACGGTATGCCGCACGGCCATTGCTTCCTGTAATGTCATGTTAATACCTCCATGGAGAATATTCGGTAAATGTAATTCAACTGATTACATTATACTGCCGCCTAAAAGTAATGTCAAGGGTTACAATTGATTTTTGCACGGAAATATGCTACAATTTGCTCATACGCATAGACACAGTAGAAAGAGGGTTTTATAATATGCGTGTCAGCAAGCGATTTCCATTGGCAGTTCACTGTCTGCTTTTTGTTGCGGTTCTGTCGCCGAAAAAGCGTGTGATAAGTAAACTGGTTGCGGAAAGCACCGGATCAAATCCGGTTTCCGTCCGAAACTTATTTTTGAAGCTGTCAAACAGCGAACTGCTTACGGCTTCCGCCGGAAAAAACGGAGGGGTATGCCTTGCCAGACAGCCGCAGGATATTACATTGTGGGACATATACCGTGCGGTAGAATTTGAGGATGCAGAGAAAATTTTTAATATTTATGAGGGCAGCGACAGTTGTCCGATTGGCAGAAATTTTTACCAAGTGCTTCATCCGCACATGGTATCTGCCGCCATGGCCATGGAAAAGGACATGGAACTTGTAACATTGGCAAGCCTGATATCGGAGCTGAAAGAGCTTATTGAAAACGATCCCGAGAAAAAAGTGAACGGAGAATCCATCACCGGAACAGAAAATCCGTTACAGATTGATAAATCATAACCTCGCGCAACCGAGAACAGAATACATATTGATTTTGGCCGCTTGCAATTCTGTTCTGACAAGCTTAACCGCCTTTTCTGTCCCTCTGACCTCACATCTGTTGTATCGCCGCAAAATAGCGGCGGGTATTCAAACAATTCCATTTGACATATGATTTAAAAGATTGTATAATATCAACATGGTTCTTAATTTGTTTTCCTAAGCTTACGGAATAATGAGAAAGGAGAACTCGATTATGGTCAAGCGGATTTTTTCTTTTTCGTTTTACATTGTTATTCTGATTTCGGCGGCTGCACTGTTTTCGGTATTCTTTTCGGCAGCGGCAGGCGCTGAAGATACGGAGTCCGGCGGAACATATCTTGTGACCGCTTCGGAGGGCTTAAAGGTTTACTCGTCGGCTTCGGAATCGGCCGATTTTCTTACAATAATACCTATGAATACATATATCACAGCCATAAGCACATCGGGAACCTACGCCTATACCACCTACGATGCGGTTTACGGCTGGGTTAATTTATCCTCCGGCGCGGAATATATAAGCTCAAAGCCTTCAATTACCGAAAACGGTGAAATTGAGGGCGTAAAGTCTATTGCCGTAACTCAGCTCCCCTCAAAGCTTACGTATATTGAGGGCGAGGAGGATGCGGACATTGACGGGCTTGAGGTCTCCGCTGTATTTGACGATGAGAACGGCACCAAAATGGCCGTTGAGGGTTACACGGTCAGCTTTCCCTCTCTTGACAGCTACGGCACAAAAACCGTAACCGTTTACTATGCCGGCTACAGCACGACCTTTAAAATTACCGTTGCCAAGGTTCCCGTTACCGGAATTGTGATTACTCTTCCCGAAAAAACCTCCTATGTTGAGGGCGAGACGATTTCCTTTGACGGTCTGACCGTTACCGCATATTTCAGCGACGGCAGAGACGGCGGGAACGGCATTATACTTACCTCCGATGAGTACACCGTATCGGGAATTACAGAGGGAACTTCCGCTCTTTCTCCCGGCGCATATACGGTTACTGTCACATACAAATACCCTGAAATTTCCGCAGAGTTTCATATCTATGTTTCGGAAAAACAGGTCGTCACTCTCAAGCTCCTTGAGGCTCCGGCAGGGCTTACAATTTACAGAGGGCAAACCTTTGACACGGCGGATTTTGTTTTGTCCGCCACCTATGACAACGGAGAAACGGAGACAATCACGGATTTTGACATTGAATACGACAATATGACCATAGGCACTCACACCGCAAGGATTTATTATATGGGCAAATACGTGGCTTTTGATTATGAAGTCCTTGCCGTTTTCGAGACAAGCATAGCCTTGGGCGACACTACCGCTGTGGGCAGCTATACGGGGAATAATGTTGATTTCAGCGAGCTTCACGTTTACCTTGTGTACAACAGCGGCGACAGAGATGAAATTTTCAATTATGAGCTTACCTATGACATCGATACAGACACTGCCGGAACATACCGAGTATACGTATCATATAAGGATTTTACGGCTTCGTTTCTTTATACGGTTGCGGATAAAAGCGATATACGCTTAGGCGACGCCAACTGCGACGGAACGGTAAACGCCGCCGATGCAAGGCTTGCGCTGCGTTATGCCGCCGGACTTGAGGATTTAACCGCCGACGGTATTCTTGCCGCCGATGTAAATTTAGACGGAAAAGTCACCGCATCCGACGCCAGAACTATTTTGCGGGCCGCCGCAGGATTGGAAGTTTTATCCGTATGACAAAAAAGCAAATTGCCCTTTACGCCGTTGAGGCTCTGAAAAAAGAATATCCGGACGCCGTTTGCTCTCTCACCTACGAAAATCCCTTTGAGCTGCTTGTAGCTGTCAGACTTTCCGCTCAATGCACGGACGCACGAGTAAATCTTGTAACTCCCGCTCTTTTTGAAAAGTACAAATCCATTGAGGATTTTGCCAATGCGGACAGCCGAGACATTGCGGATATTATCCACAGCTGCGGTTTCTTCCGCCAAAAATCAAAGGACATAGTTGGAATGGCGCAGAGAATTTTATCGGATTTCGGCGGAAAAGTCCCCGACAATATCGATGATTTGACAACTCTTCCGGGAGTCGGCAGAAAAACGGCAAACCTTATTTGCGGCGACGTTTACGGAAAGCCCGCAGTAGTGTGCGATACGCATTTCATAAGAATATGCGGCAGACTTGGGCTTACGGATACAAAAGATCCGGCAAAGGTTGAAATTCAGATGCGCAAGCTCCTTCCTCCCGAAGAAAGCAGCGATTTTTGCCATAGAGCAGTGCTTCACGGACGAGCCGTTTGCGGCGCAAGAAGTCCGAAATGCGACAAATGCGTAATGAACGATTTTTGCAGAAAAAAGATCGGATAAAAACGCCGGTTTGTATGAGGGGAGATAAAATATGAAATTCAATATTCCCAACACGGTTCTTAGCGAAATTCGATTGTTTGCCAAAATCCATAACATAGAAAGGGTTATACTTTTCGGCTCCCGGGCAAGGGGAGATTATACCGACAGGAGCGATATAGACATTGCTGTTTACGGCGGAGATTTTAACGGATTTTTTTGGGACATAAAGGAAAAAACACACTCCTTATTGATGTTTGATGTTGTTGATATGAACAGAAAAATATCGGATGAATTGCAGAACATAATCAGCAAAGAAGGTATTGCAATATATGAAAAAGCTTGATAATTTTTCAAACTCTCTTGATGTTTTAAGAAACGCCGACTTTGAAGAAGCGGATAACGATGTAATCTACAGAACGGGTATTATAGGTCAATTTAATTTGACTTTTGAGCTTGCATGGAAAGCGTTGCAGTCAGTTCTCCGCTTGCACGGCGTAAGGGACGCTGAAAAGGGATCTCCGAGAGAGATTTTGCAGCTTGCATACAAGGTGGGATTTATTGACAGTTCCGCAATATGGCTTACCATGCTTAATAAACGCAATATGTCCGTTCACGTGTATGACGAGGACGAGATAAATGAAATGCTGCTTTTAATCCGCAACAGCTTTATCCCCGCTTTTGATATTCTTGAAAAGACCTTGACCGAAAAGCTGAGGAATACAGAGGAAGAAATATAAGGCGTATAAATTGAAATTAATAAAAGAATATACAGTATGAAAAACCGAAAGGATGTAATTTAATTGTCTATCGTATCAAAAATTTTCGGCGATTATTCTTCAAAGGAGCTGAAAAGAGTAACGCCCATAAAAGATAAGGTGTTGGCTTCGGATGAGGAATTTTCAAAGCTTACCGATGAAGAGCTCCAGGCAAAAACTCCCGAATTTAAGGAGAGGCTGTCAAAGGGCGAGACTCTTGACGATATTCTTCCGGAAGCGTTTGCCGCCTGCCGCGAAGCCTCATGGCGTGTTTTGGGAATGAAGCATTTCCCCGTGCAGATTTTAGGCGGAATTGTGCTTCATCAGGGGCGAATATCCGAAATGAAAACAGGCGAAGGAAAAACTCTTGTCGCCACTCTTCCCGCATACCTTAACGCTCTCGGAGGAAAGGGCGTTCACATCGTTACCGTAAACGACTATCTTGCCAGGCGTGACTCCGAATGGATGGGCAAGGTTTACCGCTTTATGGGGCTTACCGTTGGACTTATAGTTCACGGCGAGGATCACGATGCAAAAAAAGCCGCCTATGATGCGGACATAACCTACGGCACAAACAATGAAATGGGCTTTGATTACCTTAGGGACAATATGGTTCCCTACAAGGAAATGAGAGTTCAAAGAGGCCACAGCTATGCAATCGTGGACGAGGTGGACTCAATTCTTATCGATGAGGCGAGGACTCCCCTTATCATTTCAGGCAGAGGCGACAAGTCCTCCGATATGTATATCAAGGCGAACAGCTTTGTAAAGACCTTAAAGGAAAAGCGGATTAAGGAGCTTCAGTCAAAGCAGGAAATTGACGAGGTTGCGGACGACGACAGCGATTACATTGTAGACGAAAAAGCGAGATCCGCCACATTTACCAAAAACGGCATTGCAAAGGCTGAAAGCTACTTTAACCTTGACAACCTTATGGATGCTGAAAATCTGTCGCTTCAGCACTACCTGAACCAAGCCCTTAAAGCGAGGGGCGTTATGAAGCGTGACGTTGATTACGTTGTGAAGGACGGGCAAATTCTTATCGTTGATGAATTTACAGGCCGTATTATGTTGGGCAGACGATACAACGAGGGTCTTCATCAGGCAATCGAGGCAAAGGAAGGCGTAAACGTCCGCTCCGAGTCAAAAACCTTGGCAACCATAACGTTCCAGAACTACTTCCGCCTTTACGATAAGCTGGCGGGCATGACCGGTACGGCAATGACCGAAAGCGATGAATTTCAGGAGATTTACGGTCTTGACGTTGTGGCAATTCCCACAAACAAGCCTATGATCAGAGAGGATCTCCCCGATGTTCTCTACAAAACAGAAAATGCAAAATTCGGCGCAATCGTAGATCTTATCAAGGAGCTGCATGAAAAAGGACAGCCCGTACTTGTAGGTACGGTAAATATTGAAAAATCCGAGCTTATCAGCAAAGTTCTCAAAAAGAACGGCATTAAGCACAATGTTTTAAACGCTAAATTCCACGACAAGGAAGCGGAAATCGTCGCACAGGCAGGTAAATTCGGCGCAGTTACCATTGCTACCAATATGGCGGGCAGAGGTACGGATATTATCTTAGGCGGAAATGCCGAGTATATGGCGAAAGCGGATATGCGCAAAATGGAGGGCATGACCGAGGAGCTTATTGCAGAGGCAACGGGCTTTGCGGAAACCGACAACGAAGAGATTATAGAAGCCAGAAGGATTTACGCCGAGCTTGAGGAAAAGCATAAAGCCGAAATAGCGGGCGAAGCGGAGAAGGTCAGAGATGTGGGAGGGCTTTACATTATAGGCACGGCCCGTCACGAATCAAGGCGAATTGACAATCAGCTGAGAGGTCGTTCAGGCCGTCAGGGCGATCCGGGTACAAGCCGCTTTTTCCTGTCCGCAGAGGACGAGCTTATCAGACTTTTCGCCGGAGACAGATTTTTCAACATTCTTGACCGTTTCGGCAGCGTAGGTGATATGCCTCTTGATGCAAAGATGTTCTCAAAGACAATCGAAAACGCTCAGAAAAAGGTGGAGGGCAACAACTTCGCCATTCGTAAGAACGTGCTGAAATACGACGATGTTATGAACAAGCAGCGTGAAATTATATATGCTCAAAGAAATCAGGTGCTTGACGGCGTAGATCTTGACTCTACAATCCGCAAAATGATTAAGGAGAGCATTACCGATGCGGTGGATTTCTATTGTCCCGCTTCCAACCACCACGCCGATTGGAACCTTGCCGGACTTAAGAGCAAGTACTCATGGCTTTTCGGCGATACTCCCATTGAAAACGAAGAGGATCACGATGCAATTCTCAATCAGATGCTTCAAATTGCCGAGGATAAGCTTAATTCGCAGCATGAAAAGTACGGCGATGATCTTATGAAAGCGCTGGAGCATAAGGCGCTTATCGAAAACGTTGACATGCGGTGGATGGATCATATCGACGCCATGGAGGAGCTGAAAAAGAGCATAGGCCTCAGAGCCTACGGTCAGAAGGATCCCGTGGTGGCATTCAGAATGGAAAGCTACGATATGTTCGATGAAATGACGATGAATATCCGAGAGGGTACGGTTCAGTTTATTTTGTGCGCAATTCTCCGCTCCGAACAGGACGTTCAGAGAGAACAAAAAATGAAGCCCACGGAGACAAACGGCACTGACGGCAGCGAGAAAAACCGTCCGGTTAAAAAGGGCGCAAAGGTCGGCAGAAACGACCCCTGCCCCTGCGGCAGCGGACTGAAATATAAAAAATGCTGCGGCAGAGACGCCTAAGCAGATTGCATAGCCAATATTAAATTTTTAAACTTATCTCAGCCGGTTTTTTACCTAATAATTTGTCTATACTTATTTTTGTCGAGATGACTGTGCCAAAATCGGATTTATTCGTGAAGATATGGAAAAAAATATAAAATAAATCCCGGAGAAAGAGCGTTGCCTATAACCTTCTTTGCTGTATGTAACGGATAAAATAGCAAAGACCTGCGGACATTATGATGCCTACAGGAAAGGTGCATAAATTTTAATAGCCGGAGGAATAAGGAATGGCTGAAGATCAAAACACAGAATGGAAAGAATCCTGGCGAGATGAATATCTCAAATGGGTGTGCGGCTTTGCAAATGCACGGGGCGGCAGGATTTATATCGGGAAAAGCGACGATGGCACCATTGTCGGCATTTCTGACAGCAAGAGCCTTATGGAGGATATTCCGAATAAGATTCAAACGACGCTCGGCATAATTGCCGATGTGAATCTGCTGACGGAAAACGGCAAAGAATATATCGAAATCATTGTCAGTCCGAGTTCTTACCCTGTCAATTATCATGGCGAATATTACCGCCGGAGCGGAAGCACTCTGCAACAGTTGAGAGGTTCGTCTCTCACCGAATTTATAAGGGAAAAAACCGGATTACTTTGGGATGCAGTTCCGGTTGACAATATCGGTGTAAATGACCTCGACCGTAACAGCATTGACATCTTCCGCCGTGAAGCTATCCGCAACAGGCGAATGGACAAGGAAGACCTGAACATCTCTAACGAGGAGCTTATGGATCACCTTGACCTCTTGGTTGACGGCAAACTTAAGCGTGCGGCAGTTATGCTTTTCTACAAGAAGCCCGGCAGGATCATTACCGGCTGTTATGTCAAAATCGGCAAATTCGGCAAGGGTGCAGACCTCCAATATCAGGACTTACTCGAGGGCTCGCTTTTCAACATTGCCGACAGGGTTATCGACCTCATTTTTACGAAATACCTCAAAGCTGCTATCACCTACGAGCATGATATTCGGGTTGAGACCTTCCCGTTTCCTCGTGACGGAGTTCGTGAAGCGGTCTATAACGCCTTGGGTCACAACAACTATGCCGGAAGCGTTCCAATTCAAATTCGCATTGAAGACAATGCAATGTACATCAGCAACAGGTGCATTCTTCCTCCGAACTGGACGGCGGAAACTCTCATGGAGCCGCACAAATCGGTTCCGTTCAATCCCTCAATCGCCAATGTTTTTTACCGAGCCGGCTATATAGAAGCATGGGGGCGAGGCATTCAGAAAATCTGCGATTCCTGCCGCGAACTCGGCACATCCGCCCCGGAATATATCGTTTTTGGCAATGATATTACCGTGAAATTTACGGCTTTGCAGGCTTCTAAAGTATCAGATGATACTTTAAATGATACTTTGAATGAAACCTTAAACCGACAAGATGACGGTTTGGATGTCGGTTTGGATGTCGGTTTGGCGGAAAAGACTCTGAAAATTATTTCGGAAAATCCAAAAGTCACTATGGCTGAAATAGCAAACGAATGCAATGTCACTAAACGCACCGTTGAGCGTACAATCAAAGCGTTGCGTGAGCAGGGTAAAGTTGTCCGTGAAGGCGGTAAGAGATACGGTCACTGGAATGTGATATAAGCGAGAATTGATCATTTATACCTTATTTTTATGTTGACACTCTATAAAATTGCCTTATTTTATCGTCTTTATACGACAGGCTTTTTGATGGACGGGGTGTTGCGTTAATGTGTGATTTTACCGGCAAGCACATAAATAAAAAAAGTTTTTACAAATAATATAATTTAACATTTCAACCAAGAGGTGGTTATAATTATGCAGCAAAATCAAACGGTAATAGTTCTTGATTTCGGCGGTCAGTACAAGGAGCTGATTGCCAGGCGGGTCAGGGAATGCGGAGTATATTCCGTCATCAAGCCCGGAGACACTCCCATAGAGGAGCTTGCGGCGCTTAATCCCATCGGAATGATAACGACAGGCGGACCTGCCAGCGTATACAAGGACGACTCCCCTTCATGCTCTCCGGAGCTGTTTCAAATGGGCGTTCCCATTTTGGGGATTTGCTACGGGTTCCAGCTTATGAGCTATCTTTTGGGCGGAAGGGTTTCCTCCTGCGACGTCAGCGAATACGGTCAAATCGACTGTAGGATTAATCCCGAATCCGTACTGTTTGAGGGGCTCAGCGAAAATCAAACCGTGCTTATGAGCCATACGGATTTTGTTGCGGAAGTTCCCAAGGGCTTCAAAACAATCGCAAAGACGGCGGACTGCCCAAATGCGGCAATTGAATGCCCCGAAAAAAAGCTTTACGGCGTTCAGTTCCACCCGGAGGTGGAGCATACTCCGAACGGCATTAAAATTATACATAATTTCCTTTACAGCATATGCGGCGCTGACGGCGATTACTCAATGGATGATTACATAGAGCGTCAGGTTAAAGCGATACGGGAGCAGGTCGGAAACGAAAAGGTAATTTTGGGACTGTCGGGCGGCGTTGACTCCTCTGTTGCGGCGGCTCTTATTTCGAGGGCAATCGGCAGCAATCTCACCTGTATTTTTGTGGATCACGGCTGTATGCGCAAAAACGAGGCGGAAGAGGTAAAAGCGGCGTTTAAGGATATGCCCCTTAATATGGTTATGGTTGACGCATCCGAGCGTTTTCTCTCAAAGCTCAAGGGCGTTACCGACCCGGAGAAAAAGCGTAAGATTATCGGCAATGAATTTGTCCAAGTGTTCGGCGATGAGGCGAAAAAGTACGGCGACGCAAAGTTTTTGGCGCAGGGAACCATTTATCCCGATGTTATAGAATCGGGCAACAGCAAAGCGGCGACAATCAAAAGCCACCACAATGTAGGCGGACTTCCAAAGGATATGAGCTTTGAAGGCCTTGTGGAGCCTTTAAGAGGACTGTTTAAGGACGAAGTCCGTGCAGTGGGCAGAAAGCTGGGACTTCCCGATTATTTGGTTGATCGGCAGCCCTTCCCCGGCCCCGGACTTGCCATAAGAGTTATCGGCGACCTGACAAGGGAAAAGCTGGATATTCTGAGAGAAGCGGATGCAATCTTAAGAGAGGAAATAATCAAATCCGGCGAAAAGGCAAGCCAGTACTTTGCCGTTTTGACAAATGTGCGTTCCGTAGGCGTAATGGGCGACGAACGGACATATGACTATACCGTTGCATTGCGAGCCGTGGTTACGAACGATTTTATGACGTGCGAGTACGCTCCCTTGTCCCATGAATTGCTCTCAAAAATTTCATTGAGAATTACCAATGAGGTCAAAGGCATAAACCGCGTGGTCTATGATATCACCGGTAAACCCCCCGCCACCATTGAGTGGGAATGATACACCGCCCTCGAAAAATGGCGTAATGACGCGGTTTTTGAGACGTTGGCATTGTGATTGGCAACGTTTTGGCAACATTTGAATTATTCTATATAC
>JAJQGK010000073.1 GCA_021200555.1 Clostridiales bacterium
CGGCAGCAACTTCAAATTCGTATGTTGTGTTGCTGTCAAGTCCCGTCACGGTATATGTTGTTGCGGTTATGGCTTCCGTGTTGACCTTTACGCCGTCCTGATAGACATTGTAGCTTATTGCTCCGTCAACCGCAGACCATGTAAGAGTAACGGAGGCTCCGTCATAAGCGGAGGTGCTGACTCCTTCGGGTCTTACGGGAACAACGGTATCAACGGCGTTCCACTTGGCGTAAAGGGTGGTATTGCTTGTTACCTTATCCTCTGTGAAGTTCCACTTTACAGTGCAGGCGCTGTCCTTGTACCAGCCGTCAAAGAGGTAGCCCAACGCAGCGGGAGAAACAGGCTCTATAACGTATCCGCCTAAGGGGGACAATATCTGCTCCTCGGTTGTAATGGCAAAAACGCTTGAATTGTTATTGTCAAAGGAAACCGTAACGGGTGTGAAGGCGCTTAAGCTGTAGCTTAAATCATCGTAGCCCACAGAGCCGCTTATGTAATACAAAGTGATACCCTCGGCGGTATTACTGAGAATATTTTCTCCCACGGAAGCGGGCCAGTTGCCTGTAAAGTAAATGCTTGAGAGCTGAGTTGCTCCGGCAAAGGCTCCGTAGCCGAGAGTGGAGACCTTTGCGGGAACGGTAAGAGTTGTAATCTGAGTGCCGGCAAAAGAGTCCTGTCCTATGGAGATTATACCGCTGCCAAGAGTAACGGATGTTAAGCTGATACAGCCTTCAAATGTGCCGTCCTGACTACTATCTGTTCCCCAGTTCCTGCCTCCGTATGCATATCTCGTATTAAGATCGGTAACGCCGTTGCCTATAACGGCTGTTGTAAGGCTGTCGCATCCGAAAAATGCAGCCCCACCCAGAGTTGTTACATTTGAGGGGATATAAATATATTCAAGACCTGTACAGTCAACGAAAGCTCCCGTACCTATAGAAATAACCCCTGAGCCTATGTTGACATCTGAAAGAGCAGTATCGCCCTCAAAAATCCAATCTCCTATGGAAGTAACACCATCTCCTATGGTAATAGAAGTAAGATCAGTGCAGTTTTTAAACGCTCCTTCTGATACTGTAATAACATTGTCGGGAATAGTGACATTAATCAAAGCTGTACCGGCAAAGCAGTCCTGTCCTATGGAGATAATGCCGCTGCCAAGGGTAACGGATGTTAAGCTGATACAGCCTTCAAAAGTACCGTCCTGACTACTATCTGTTCCCCAATCATCGCCATAGGAACTATACGAAGAATCTAATGATGTTACACCATTTCCTATTATCACAGTCTTTAAGCTGTCGCAATGAAAAAATGCACCGGAGCCGAGAGTAGTTACATTTGAAGGAATGGTAATTGTTACAATAGCATCGCACTCTCTGAATGCTTCATTTCCTATAGTAAGGACACTTGTTCCAATAGCAACGGTTTCAATAGCTGCATCATATTTAAATGCATATGCTCCAATTTCAGTAAGCCCATTACCTGTTTCCACAGTTTTTAATGATGTACAATTTAAAAAAGCTGCTTCACCTATTGTTATAACATTATCGGGAAGGCTTAATGATGTTAAACCGCTGCCTGCAAAACAGTCCTGTTCTATCGAGGAAACAGAGCTGCCTATGGTAACAGATGTAAGGCTTACGCATCCTTCAAATGCACCGTCCCGCCAGCTGTCTGTTCCCCAGTTATCACCGTAGGATTGATATGCGTTGGCAATTGTTTCAACTCCGTTGCCTATTATAGCTGTTCTCATGGAATCACAGCCAAAAAAAGCTGCGCCGCCGAGAGAGGTTACACTGTCGGGGATTTCAATCGAAACGAGACTGTCATTATTGCGGAACGCAAATTCGCCTATGGCTTCAAGTCCGTCGGGGAGGGCTAAATTATTAAGGGAAGTACAGCCGTCAAAGGCATAATTTCCGATTGTAGCAAGAAGGGAACCTGTATCGAATTGGATTGTTTTAAGAGCTGTACATCCGGAAAAAGCAGAGGAATAAATTGAGGTAACACTTGAAGCAACCAAAACCTGCTGCAAGCCCGTACAATTTTTAAACGCCTCGGAGCCTATAACCTTATAGGTTGTACCTATGGTAACAGACTGAAGAGCAGTATTTCCGGAAAAAGCGCCGGAGCCTATGCTCTCAACGGTTTTTCCGCCTAATGTAGCGGGAAGGGCAATACTCGGCGTAGTTGCCGTATAGCCTGTAATACGGGCACTGCCTACGGTTACGCCGTATGCCAGATCCTCCTCGGATAAGTCGTCGGAAGTTACGATTATGTATTGGTAATCGCCCTCCGTTAAGGTTTCCGCCGCCGAAGCATTAAAGTAAAAAGCCCCGAGCAGCACACAAATGCTGAACAAAACAACAAAGATTTTTTTAAATTTCACAGTCATGCACTATACCTCCATACTGTTTTATGTTTTGCCTTGGTAAGCGCTGATTAAATCGAGTGCGTCGGATGCGTAGAGAATTTTTTGCAAGACAAGGAACAAAGCGCAAGTAATACCGGCGTATTTCGAGCATTTGTGACGATGTATTGCGGAAAATTAGCAAGCAGGCGGCGTGCTCAGCCGTCAGGCGTGATTTAATCAGTGGTTACCTTATAATTATAAATGCGATTTATCCCCTTTGTCAACACGCAAAATAAAAATAAAAGAAAATAAAAGAAATTTATTGCAAATATCAATATGAGATGTTAAAATTATAAAAATAACAAACAGCAAATACGGAGCAGTGGGAGTATATGTATTATTCAGGCAAAAAAATCGATGATTTATGTCCGACAGCGGGAAAATGCGGTGGATGTCAGCTTCAAAATATGGATTATGACAGGCAGCTTAAATTTAAACAAGCCAAGGTTGTCAAGCTTTTGGGGAAATATGTCCATGTTTCGCCGATTATCGGAATGGACAATCCGTATCATTACAGAAACAAGGTCAGCGCCGCTTTCGGAACAACAAGAAGCGGTATGATAATTTCGGGGGTTTACCAATCCAACACCCACACTATAGTAAAAACCGACAGATGTATGATCGAGGATGAAATTTCGGATGAGATAATTCTTTCCATAAGATACTTAATCCGCAGCTTTAAGCTTACGGTTTACAACGAACACACGCAAAAAGGATTTTTACGCCATGTGCTTGTGCGGCGGGGCTTTAAAACGGGGGAAATCATGGTTGTACTTGTAACCTCAACTCCCCTTTTCCCGAGCAAAAACAGATTTTTGGAGGAGCTGCTGAAGGCTCATCCGAACATCACAACCGTTGTGCAGAATATCAATAACAAATTCACAAGCATGGTTTTGGGCGACAGCGAAAAAATCCTTTACGGCAGCGGATATATTGAGGATGAGCTTTGCGGCTGCAAATTCAGGATATCCTCAAAATCCTTTTATCAGATAAATCCGGTACAGACGGAAAAGCTCTATAACCTTGCCGTTGATTTTGCCGAGCTGAACGGAAGTGAAACCGTTATTGACGCTTATTGCGGAGTGGGCACGATAGGAATTACCGTTTCAAAGCACGCCGCCGCTGTTGTGGGCACAGAGCTGAACAGTGACGCCGTTCGGGACGCTAAAACAAACGCCAAGATAAACAAAATCGACAACATACGCTTTTACGCCGAAGACGCCGGCGAGTTTATGGAAAAGCTGGCGGAGAACGGAGAAAAGGCGGACGTGGTTTTTACAGATCCGCCCAGAGCCGGATGCAGCGGAAAATTTTTAAAAGCCCTTGTGAAATTAAGCCCGAAAAAAATAGTTTATATATCCTGCGACCCGGAAACTCAGGCAAGGGATATAAGATTTTTGACAGAGAACGGATATAAGGTAAAAAAATGCCAACCGGTGGATATGTTCCCGCATACAAAGCATGTGGAGACAGTGGTACTTCTGACAAAATGATAAATCGGAGTTATGCCGTTATATTGTTCCGCAAAAGCAGGGAATATTATCCCGTCGGGCTTGATATTGTTCCGATTATGCATTATAATTTTAAAAATGATTAGTGCGGAGGCGTATTTATGTCGGAAAACGAAAACGAAGAGCGGGAAAATATTATTATTTTACCTGAATACAAGGAGCTTCAGGATGAAATTTCAAGGCTTCACACTGAGCTGTCGATGCTTCTTTTGGAGCGGGATCAGCTTAAATTTGTCGAATGCAAAAACATTGAAATGGAGTATATGCTCACCTTAGGAGAGTTGGAGTACAAAGCCCTGGAGCTTCAATGCGATATGCTCCGTTTAAAGCGGAAATCGGAGATTATTCAATCGAAAATAAACCGCATGGAAAAGATATCCATCCGTGAAATCGACGAGATGCTTGACAAAGAATTTCAGGATTACAAAAGAAAGCTCAACAAGCAAATCGGTAAAATGAACGACGCCATTAAGCGAAGCAACGGAACCCTTTTATCCGATGAGGAGGAAAAGGAGTTTAAATCCATGTACCGCACGATTGTCAAGGCTCTTCATCCCGATATAAATCCAAATCTTACGGACGAGCAGATCGAGCTGTTCCGCAACGCCGTAACCGCCTACGAAAACGGAGATCTTAACACCATGCGTATCATAAATTCCATGGTAGCGGGTTCGCCTTCAAACCTTAAAACAGGCGAAAGCAGTATGGCTGCTTTAACAAAGGAACGGGACCGTCTCCGTGAGATGCTCGATACAATCAAGGAACAGATTGAAAAAATAAAAAGCAAGTATCCTTATACGCTAAAGGCTCTGCTGAACGACAGCGAGCTTGTTGCTGTGAAAAAAGCCGAGCTTGAGGAAATCATTGAAAATTTTCGTGCACGGTCGGAAATATATAAAAAACGAATAGATGAATTAATGAGGTAACATTATGGATAACAGTCTTATAAATACAGAGGGAAACGGTCTAATGGGGCTTTTGCACGGTCAGGGAGGATTAACCGTCCCGCAGCCCTTTGAGAGGGATATTTTTCTGTTTGACTGCCACATTGCAGGCACAACTCATGTTGAAGGCATTGAGGAATTGGAGCCTTATTTAAAAATTGACGACAGAGTTAATTTTTTCAGAGAGCCTGACAACGGCTACGATCCGAACGCAATTGTGATAAAAAATTCGGACGGCGTAAAGTTGGGCTATGTACCGATGGCGGACAATGTTGTCTTCTCCCGTCTTATGGATGCGGGAAAAATGCTTTTCGGCAAGATTTCAAGCAAGGAATGGGACGGCACATGGCTGAAAATAGATATAAAAATTTACTTGCATGAGTAAAACACATATACGATTAAACGGCTTGCCGTTAAGCAGCCACTGATTAAAAGGAGATTGATATGGGGGCAAATTGGAGAAAGCTATCAAAGAGGATGTTCAGAAATTATCTGAATTATGCCGTTTTTATATTTTCGATTATGTATTTGCGAAAAAAGGATGTTCCCGAAAATGTCAAAATGATGTACTCTTCGGAAAAATTCAAAGGAAACGGGCCTTGCGTTGACAGAGTTTCTCTCGTGGAGGAGCCGCTTACAAGCCTTAGCACAAGGATTCATATTTTAAGCAGCGCAGAAAAGACAATCGACATTTCCTATTTTGCTATTCAAATGGGCAAGACAACCGATTATTTCTTAGGCGCAATTTTGGACGCAGCAGACAGAGGAGTTCACGTACGCATTCTTGTTGACGGCGCTTCAGGCGGTCTGACTCGCTCAAACAAGGAGTATGCGGTGGCTTTGGGAGCGCATCCGAATATCGATCTGAAGGTGTACAATCCGCCGGATTTTCTCAAACCGTGGACATACAACGGAAGGCTTCACGATAAGTATATTATCATAGACAACAAACTTTTGCTTTTAGGCGGAAGGAACATAGGGGACAAATATTTCAATCCAATCGGCTATGACAAAAACATCTCAATTGACAGAGATGTTCTCATTTACAACACCGAATACGACAAAGGCAGCTCCGCAAGCGTACTCTTTCAAGTAAGAAGCTACATGTCCGAAATTTGGCACAGCGCTTATGTTTCTATGCCCTTTTCTCAGGAGTCAAATACGGGCAGGCAAAAAAGAAAAGAGCTTTCGGAAAATTTTTCAATGATAAAAAAAGCGTATCCGACTCTGTTTGATCATTCGCACGATGACTACGAAAAAACAACATTCGAGGCGAACAGAATAACATTTCTGCATAATCCTATTAAAACAACACAAAAAAATCCGACGGTGGCATACGCTTTGCAAAATCTGATGCTGACAGCAAAAAAATCCGTTACCCTCCAGTCTCCGTATGTGGTTCTTGACGACGGACTGAAGAAATTTTTCAGAGATTTGGGAAAAAAGGGAATTGACTGCCGGCTTTTAACCAATTCTGTTGCGTCCACTCTCAACATGCCCGCATACTCAATGTATTACATTGACAAAAAGGAGCTTTTGCAAACGGGGTTAAGAGTTTGGGAATATCAAAGTCAAAATGCAATTCACGCAAAGACATATTTAATCGACGGCAGAATTTCAGCCGTGGGGTCATTTAATTTAGATCCGAGAAGCGCTTACATAGATACGGAGCTTATGCTCGTAATTGACAGCAAAGATTTCACCGAATATCTGAGCGGCATTCAATCGCAATATTTCAATCACTCGCTTGAAGTGGGATGTGACGGAAAATATATTCAAAGATCGGATATTGAAGAGGCAAAAGTCAATCCGGCTAAAAAAACGGCAATTAAGATATTGAGCGTGCCGATGCGATTTTTCAAGTATCTTGTATAACCGGCATTAAGTAACCACTGATTAAATCACGCCTAACGGCTGAGCACGCCGCCTGCTTGCATATTTTCCGCAATACATCGTCACAAATGCTCGCAATACGTCAGTATTCCTTGCGCTTTGTTCCTTGTCTTGCAAAAAATCTTCTAAACATCCGCCGCACTCGATTTAATCAGTGCTTACTTAATGTAATTTATAAAAAAAGCCGCATCCGAGTGTTGAATTATTCGCCGGATAGTGATATTATTAAAATAACAATATTGACTTTAAGCTAAGAGGTAAGAGATTAAAATGAAAAAAAGATTAAAATCCATACTTGCATTAATCATATCGGTCACAATCTGTTTTTCGTCTGTTTATTTTTGTTTCGCCGAGGAAACCATATCAAATGACGATGCAACCGTTCAGGACTCGGATTTTTTATTAGGCGATGTAAACGGCGACGGAAGCGTGACGGCAGCCGATGCGAGACTTGCCATAAGGTTTGCGGGCAAGCTTGACTATTTAACCGAAGAACAGCAGACAGCCGCCGATTATGACGGAGACGGCGCAGTTAAAATATCCGATGCAAGGAAAATTTTAAGGGTAAGCGCATTTCTTGATCCATACGGCAAAGACAGTCCTTTAGTTGCAATCACAACAGAAACCACTACAGCAGAACCGGTAACGGAGACGACGACAGCCGCAAAATCCACGGAGAGAACCTATTCATATGAGCCAAGCAATCTTTTCAGCGTCAGCTATGCCCAGTATGCGGTGCTTTACGACTATGACAACGACGTTATCTTATACGGCAAGAACATGCACTCCCCTTGTCATCCCGCAAGCACGACAAAGCTCATTACGGCGTGTCTGGGCTGCGAATATCTCAGCGCCGATTATGTTCTTACTGTGGGCAGCGAGCAATATCTTGTTGAAACCAACACAAGCAGAGCGGGTATTTACATAGGTCAAAAGATAAAATTCAGTGAAATTCTCAAATGTCTTCTGGTGCCGTCCGGCTGCGATGCGGCGTATACAATAGCCGTAACGGTTGCAAGGGTTGCTTCGGGGAACAGCAATATGTCGGCATCGTCCGCATTATCTTACTTTGTAAATATGATGAATGAGTATGCGGCAAAGCTGGGAATGAACGACTCACACTTTGCGAATCCCGACGGCTTTCCCAACAGCAATCACTATGTGTCGGCTTACGACATGATGATAATCGGAACGAAGGCGTATTCCTTCTCGCTTATAAGAAATGTTGTCAACCAGCCCTACGCAACGGCTTACTTTGTGTCCGGCGGAAGCAAGACCTATACAAATTCCAATGAGCTTATCAATCCCAACAGTTCAAGATATTACCAATATGCGGTGGGAATTAAGACCGGCTCTCACTCTCAGGCGGGTCAGTGCCTGGTCTGCGCAGCGGTTAAATACATAGACAACACGGGAAAATACAAAACCTTTATTGCGGTTGTTATGAACTGCCCGTCAAAAGCGGCAAGATACACAGATCTGAAAAGCTTGTTCAACACGGGATTTTCGTACTTTTGGAGATGATGAATATAAAAGCAATTGCTATTCATCCAAATCAAACAGCTTGACATTCTGCATAAAATATTGCATAATGTTATTGAGATAATATGTATTACAAATAAAATATAGGAGCTTGATTATATGAATAACCCAAAATTTATATGCAATTACAGACATGACGGACAGGATTATTGCCTTGTTGGGGACAAATCGGAATTTCTCGATGCCGACATCAGCATCACCGACAGCAAAATCAATTTGACTTTAAAGCCAAAGGGACTTGTTGCTCTCTTGGACGCCAAAATCGAATTTGATAATAAATTCAGTGACGGAGACAAGTTTTTCGCCAACGGCTATCAGTCATGGTCCACCAGCAGAGAATATGTAAAAACGGATTTTCAGTCCGGCGTAAACCCCATTGCAAAGGGAAAGCTTCTTGATATTGCCCGAATTTCAAGCGATGAGTGGTTTTACAAAAACGACAGGAAAAAGGGAATTTTCCACTCTCATTGCTACACCTATATAAAGAACGGCGGCAATTTTTTGTTCATGGGCTCCCTTTCGGAAAGGCAGGGTTATACTGTCTTCAGAGCGGACATGAACGCAAACACACTCAGCGTTATCAAGGATGTGGAGGGTGTAGCAATATCCGAAAAATATGAGCTTTTCGATATCGTTATTATGAACGGCTCCGAAGATGAAGTATTTGACGTTTACTTTGCGGCGATGGGTCTTAAAAAGCCGAGAATTGACCATCTTGCGGGCTACACCTCATGGTACAACTACTATCAGAAAATCAATCAGTCCATTATTTTGCGTGATCTCGACGCCATGGACAAGGTTCACGATGACGTTAATGTTTTCCAAATCGACGACGGATATGAAACGTTTGTGGGCGACTGGCTTGATCCCAATCCGTCCAAATTCCCTGACGGAATGAAATACATTGCGGATAAAATCCACGACAAGGGCTATATGGCAGGCATTTGGCTGGCGCCCTTTAATGTTCAGATTAAATCAAGAACATACAGAGAGCATCCAGACTGGATTATCAGGACAAACACGGGCAAGCCGGTTTTGGGATGTCCCGGCTGGGGCGGCGCCTATACCCTTGATATTTACAATCCCGAAGCAAGGGAATATATTAAAAGCTTTTTCAATGTGATATTAAACGACTGGGGTTACGACATGGTAAAGCTTGACTTCCTGTACAGCCAGTGTCAAATTCCCAGAAACAACAAATCAAGAGGAACCATCATGTGCGAGGCAATGGAGTTCCTCAGAGAGTGCTGCGGCGACAAGCTTATTCTCGGCTGCGGCGCACCTTTGGGAGCAGCGTTCGGATATGTGGACGCATGCAGAATAGGCTGCGATGTGGACAGGGTTTTCAAGGGAAGATTTTACAATAAGATTGAGACAAACAGCGAAGTAATTTCCGCTCAGAACGCTTTGAACAACACTATTTTCAGAAGGCAGCTTAACGGCAGGGCGTTCCTTAACGATCCCGATGTATTCTTCTTCAGATATTCCAACCTTAGATTTGATATGAACCAAAAAATTCTTTTGGCGAACATCAACCACCTGTGCGGCGACGTTCTTTTTGTGTCAGACAATATGAACGAATACAAGGAGGCGGATGTCCAAGCGGCAAAACGGATATTTAAAAAATCCGATTGGAAGGTGCTTGACGCTAACTACGCCTGTGACAACAAAAAGGTGATACTCAAGCTTCTTGACAACGAAGGCAACGTTAAAATGCTGTGGTTCAATATGGATAACGGCTTCGGCAATCAGGACACCGTTATGAGGATGAGCACGAGCAGATGAAAAAAATCGCCGTTTTCCAAAAAGACTTGGGCATCGGCGGAATCCAGCGGTCCCTTCTCAATCTCCTGACAAATACGGATTTGTCTCATTACGAGGTTGACCTATTTCTATTCGCAGAGCCTGAGATATGCAGAGCAGAGGATATACACAACGTAAATATTCACATACTTAAGCCTCTGTTTTTTCTGAACAGGATTATTAAGACGGAAAGCCTTGAAAAGATGTTCTGCTACAGTCTTCCCGACAAAGAATACGATTTGGCCATTGACTTCAACAGCTACAGCAACGAGTGCGCAATCTGCACATTTGCCGTAAACGCCAAAAAACGCCTTATGTGGATTCACAACGATGTGGAAATCGAGTATAAAAACACCTTTAAATACAGGGTGTTGTGGTCATTTTTCAAGGGCAAATTCAGCCGATATGATGAGTTTGTGGCAGTTTCCCAAGGCATCGTGGAGCCGTTCAGACGCATGACGGGAATTTATGACAAAAAAATCACCGTCATTCCCAATCCCATCAACGCTTCCCTGCTTATTCGGAAAAGCCGTGAAAGGATAGATTTTAAAGTCCGTCCGGATCTTACAAATTTCATTTTTGCAGGCAGATTTACAAAGCAAAAAGGGCTTGATATTCTGCTTGATTACTTTGAAAAAGCGCTGGAAATTCGGCAGGATATTCACCTTTACCTTTTGGGCAGCGGCTCGGACGAGCTGAAAATTGCCCAATTAATAGAAGATATGCATATAGGTGAATTTGTCACGATAATCGAGGCTGTGGAAAATCCATACCCTTACATGGCGCAGATGGACGCGCTTATTCTCACATCACGACACGAGGGACAGGGCATGGTTCTGTGGGAAGCAAAGGCTCTGGGGCTTGATTTGATATTTGAAAAGCACCTGGAAAAATACAATGACGGGCTTACGGGGTCGGATGACATTGTTCATTCCATAGTCACGCAAAGAAAGCATGTCAAGCACTATGACAGCCTTGACACATATAATTTAAAGATAAAGAACAGTATTTACGACTTATTTGACAAAGCCTAAAACTGTAAAAAGGAAAAACTTATGCTCTTATCGGTTATTATGCCTGCATACAATTGCAAATACACCGTAAAAAACGCTATAGGCTCTGTTTTAAGGCAGAGCTTTTCCGATTTTGAGCTGATAATCGCAGACGACGGTTCAACGGACGGAACTTCCGAATTGCTTGATGAAACAGAATCGGAATGTAAGGAAATCAAGGTTTTACATGGGGAAAACGGCGGTCCCGGTGCGGCAAGAAATGCGGGAATATCCGCAGCCTCAGGAGACTATATTTTATTCTTGGACAGCGACGACGAATTTATGAAATACGCCTTTGAGGTAATCTCCGAAAATTTATCATCCGACAGCTGCGATATGTTTATTTTCGGCTTTAAACAGAGATTTTTTGGAAAAGCGCCGGACAGGATTTACTCATACGAGGGTGAGCCGGACATCGATATCTTATACGAAAATAATCTTTTAAACCAGGTTTGGAACAAGGCGTTTAAGCGGGAATTTCTCATTAAGAACAACATACTTTTCGGTGGTTACCGCTATGGAGAGGACAGGCTTTTTAACGGAGACTGCCTTGAAAAAAAGCCTGAAATCAGCGTAATTCCCTATGTGCTTTACAATTACAACATAGACGATAAGACAAGCCTTATATCGGGTTATGTTCCTGAAAAATTCGATGCGTGCAAGGAAATTTACGAGCGGTTCAGCCGACTTTGCGTCAATAGAGGGACTGCGGACAAAATGTTTCTGAAAAACATTCTGTCTTGCTTAACGGTGCTTTACGCCGACAACTGTCCTCTGACAAATGAGGAAAAAGTAAAGGAAGCCGACAGAATTTTAAATGACGAAAGCGTAAAAAAAGCCATGTCCGAAAAGCAGGACTCGGCAAGCATAGAAATTATCAGAAGGATAATCAACACGAAAAAGCCGGGGCTTAATTTGAAATTTGCAAGGGCTGTATCCGATTGTCAAAAAAATCTGCTGCCCGTATTTTTAAAATTCAGAGGATAAAAGTATTTTAAATAAATTTAATTTTTTGTATTGACAAGTCCGACTTTTTCCTATATAATATACATTGCCGTGGGGGTATAGCTCAGCTGGGAGAGCGCTTGAATGGCATTCAAGAGGTCATCGGTTCGATCCCGACTATCTCCACCAAAAGCCAACAGTCCTTTGGATTGTTGGTTTTTTAATGAAAAATTTATAATATGCAGATTTGCGCTAAATTAATAGGAGTACGGAAGCCTAAGCCTCCGCACTCTTTTTTATCAATTTACGAATTAGGTGATATAAGCAATGTAGCGGGCAAGGTGTACAAACATATGTATAAACTGTACAAGCAAACCGATAACGGGGATATCCGCAAAAGCTTCGTAAGCGTCGCACATGGAGCAGTGAATTGAGTCCCAAAGAGAGTTTTCTTCCTCTTCTTCATCAATCGTTAAGTAAGCACTGATTAAATCGAGTGCGACGGATGCGTAGAGAATTTTTTGCAAGACAAGGAACAAAGCGCAAGGAATACTGTCGTATTGTGAGCATTTGTGACGAAGTATTGCGGAAAAGAATCAAGCAGGCGGCGTACTCAGCCGTTAGGCGTGATTTAATCAGTGGTTACTTAATCCGCAAACATCGCAAACGCCGTCTTCATCGTCATCCGTATGACCCAAAGCCGCAATTACCTCACCGTATTCAACGGTTTCGCCGCAGATTATGCAGACCTCATCGCCGGTATAACCGTCCTCAGTACAGGTTGCGGCAATGTAACCCACAATTTCGGTATCCGTGTGTCTGCAAAGAGCGACAAATGTTATGCTGTTCGCCGTTGCATACTCCTCTGCAGCGGTATCTTCATGTCCATATATAAACGCATCGGCATCTATATTCCTGAAAGTGCTTGTACCGATTGAAATAACATTGTCATAAATTGTTATGCTTTTAAAAGATGTGTCATAGGAAAATGCATAGCTGTCGATTATTGTTACACTATTGGGAATTACCACACTCTCAAGGGAGGTGCGGTTTGAAAATGTGAAGCTTTCAATTTTAGTCAAGCTGTCAGAAATAGTTAAATCCTTCAGCGATATACAATCGTAAAACGCATTTTCTCCGATTTCAGTTACACTATCGGGAATTATCACGGTTACAAGGGATGCGCAGCTTCTAAATGCATACCTGCCTATCGATGTTACGCTGTCGAGGATTACAACTCTTTCAAGAGCTGAGCAATAATAAAATGCTTCCTCGCCGATTGCGGTTACGGGATAACCGCCCAGTTTCTCAGGTATAACCAGTTCGCCGCCTTCGGGAATGCTGACATATCCAGTTATTGCGGCTTCGTCATCTGTTACAGTATAAGTCAGATAACCGTCATCGGACGTTTCCGCAAGTACCGTTAGCGTCAGGGGCAAAGAAGTTAAAATAAGAAGTAAGGATAAGATAATGCCTAGGGGGCTTTTAACTTTTGTCATATGAGTTGCCTCCTACATTATTTTTTACAAATAAAAAAAGCACAGCATGAGTCAAAGCCCAAAGCCGTGCGTTATTATACAGCTGTC
>JAJQGK010000074.1 GCA_021200555.1 Clostridiales bacterium
GTAATATATGCTGTTTCAACGCCTTTATCCCTGATTTTTTTGAGAAGCTCGGGAGTAAAATGAAGTCCCGCAGTCGGAGCTGCCGCAGATCCCAATTCCTTTGAATAGACCGTTTGGTATCTTTCGTTGTCCTTAAGCTCATGCGTTATATAGTGAGGCAAGGGCATTTCGCCGATTTTATCAAGAACCTCGTAAATATTTTTCATTTCATTTTTATTATATGAAAAAAGAGCAATTCTGTTTCCGTTGTCAAGAACCTCAAGTATATCGGCAGTTAAAATACCGTCATTAAAAGAAAATGTATCTCCGGTCTTTGCTTTTCTGCCCGGACCGGTTATAACCTCCCATTTGTCATTCCCCAAATCCCTGAGCAAAAGAAACTCAACTCTTGCTCCTGTCGGTTTTACCCCATAAATTCTGGCAGGTATAACTCTTGTGTCATTAAGTACAAGGCAGTCCCCTTCTTTCAGGTAATCAAGTATGTCATAAAAATGACGATGCTCCGTTTTTCCGGTTATCCTGTCCATATGCAGAAGTCTCGATTGATCTCTGTTTTCAATAGGATCCTGCGCAATCAGTTCCTGAGGCAAGTCAAAATAAAAATCCGATTTTTTCATCCAATCTGCACCATTTTTCTAAAAAATTTTTTTATTTTAGTTGACACTTATTAATGAATAATGTATAATAATTAAGCAACTGCCGATAAAATCATACATGGCTGCAACGCCGTCTGTTTGCCGATTTTACGCAATACATTGTCACAGGGTCACTTATATACCGATATCCCTTGCGGCTTGCTTCTTGTCTTGCAAAAATTCTCTGCGTATCCATCGCACTCGATTTAATCGGCGCTTACTTAACAAATGCAATTATTAAGCATATTATATATTGGCGTATCGATGTTTGCCAATTGCATATTATACATTATTTTAAACTTAATTACAATAGAAAAATGAAAATAAGGAGATAGATAAAATGAAGAGCTACAAAGTCGGAATTATAGGAGCGACGGGAATGGTGGGTCAGCGTTTTGTTACCCTGCTTCACAATCATCCATGGTTTGAAATAACAGTTTTGGCCGCCAGTAAAAGATCCGCCGGGAAAAACTATGAAGATGCGTTAAACGGAAGATGGGTCATGAAGACTCCCCTGCCGGAAGAACTCAAGGATAAAATTGTTCTCGATGCTCAAGCCGATATATCAAAAATCGCTTCCGATGTTGACTTTGTATTTTGCGCCGTGGATATGAAAAAGGATGAAATCAAGTCTCTTGAAGAAGCATATGCAAAAGCCGAATGTCCCGTTATTTCAAACAATTCCGCAAACAGATTTACAGACGATGTTCCTATGGTTATTCCCGAGCTTAATTCCGATCATATTAAGATTATACCGTCTCAGAAAAAGCGGCTTGGCACAAAACGAGGTTTTATCGCAGTAAAATCCAACTGTTCGCTTCAAAGCTATGTTCCCGCTCTTTATCCGCTGCATGAACAATTCGGCGTAAAGGATGTACTTGTTTGCACGTATCAGGCAATTTCCGGCGCAGGAAAAACATTTGAAAGATGGCCGGAAATGGTAGACAATGTAATTCCTTATATAGGCGGTGAAGAGGAGAAATCCGAAAAGGAACCTCTCAAAATCTGGGGTTCAATTCAGGGAGATAAGATTGTTTCCGCAGCCAAGCCCAATTTCACCTCGCAATGTATAAGAGTTCCCGTATCCGACGGACATCTTGCCGCATGTTTTGTCAATTTTGAAAAAAATCCGACCAAAGAACAAATTCTTGAGGTTTGGAAAAACTTTAAGGGCAGACCGCAGGAGCTTGATCTTCCTCATGCGCCAAAGCAATTCCTTAATTACTACACCGAGGACAATATGCCGCAAACCAAAATTAACAGAGAGCTTGAGGGCGGCATGGCAATTTCAATCGGAAGACTCAGAGAAGACACTCAATACAATTGGAAGTTTGTCTGCATTTCGCACAATACCCTGAGAGGAGCCGCGGGAGGAGCTGTTCTCCTTGCCGAGCTTCTTTGTGCAGAGGGTTATATAGAACCAAAAGATTAATTTAAACGAAGAACCAAAAAATTTTATTAAACGAATTTTATCCGGAAGGGAGATTTTCAAATGAAAAAGAAAGTCATTTTTGAAGGCTCTGCAATAGCCATTATTACACCTTTTACAGAGGATTTAAAAAAAATAGATTACGATAAATTTGAAAAAATTATCAACTATCAAATTGAAAACGGGACGGATGCTATTGTAGTGTGCGGCACCACCGGAGAGGGCTCAACCCTTTCTCATGAGGAACATGTTAATGCAATGAAGTTCTGCGTCGATGTTGCGGATAAAAGAGTACCCGTCATTGCAGGAACAGGTTCAAACGACACATTCTATGCCGTTGAGCTTTCAAATGAAGCCGAAAAAGCGGGAGTTGACGGTTTACTTATGGTAACGCCCTATTATAACAAAACCTCGCAAAGCGGCCTTATTGAACATTACAATTACATAGCAGACAGGGTTTCAGCGCCTATTATCCTTTATCATGTTCCCAGCAGAACGGGAATGACAATAAAACCGGAAACATATTATGAGCTTGCAAAGCACGAGAGAATAGTCGCAACAAAAGAAGCGTGCGGCAACATTTCGGAAATTGAAAAAACCGCTTCACTTTGCGGCGACAGCTTAACAATTTATTCCGGCAATGACGATCAAATTCTGCCTATTATGGCTTTGGGCGGAAAGGGCGTTATATCCGTTCTTTCCCATGTCGTACCGACGGTTGCCCACAACATTGTAAAAATGTATCTTGACGGCGATGTTAAGGGTTCACGAGATCTTCAGCTTGAATACCTTGATTTATGCAATGCATTATTCTGTGATGTAAATCCCATTCCCGTCAAAGAGGCAATGAACATGATGGGGTGGAATGTGGGAAGATGCAGAATGCCATTAGGTCATATGAATGAACAGCAAAAAGCAGGACTCTTAGCTGTTCTTAAAAAGCACAATCTGGCATAATACACATTTAATTTCAGATAAAAAGGTGAAAAATTTCAACCGGATGTAGAAGGGTGTCAAAAAGAAAATGGCAAAAGAAACAACAAAAATTATCTTATGCGGCTGCTGCGGAAAAATGGGCTCGGCTGTTACAAAAACAGTTGAAGCACGAGAGAATATCCAAATTGCTGCCGGAGTGGATATAAAAGAGTGCATGACGCTCCCCTATCCTGTTTTTGCGTCATTTGATGAAGTTGTTTGCAAAGCCGATGTTATTGTTGACTTTTCAAATCCGGGAACTCTCCCCGGACTTCTGGATTACGCAGAGAACAATCATATGCCTGCTGTGCTGTGCGCAACCGGATATACACAGGAACAGATTGCTTTAATCGAAAAGGCATCCGAAAAAACCGCAATTTTCCGTTCAGGAAATATGTCTTTGGGAATTAATCTTATATCCGAGCTTGCAAAAGCTGCCGCAAAGGTTTTAGGCGAAACATTTGATGTGGAAATAGTGGAAGCACATCATAACCAAAAGCTCGATGCTCCCAGCGGAACAGCAATCATGCTTGAAAATGCCGTTGAAGAGGGGCTGAATTACAAGCCTGAAATAGTTTACGACAGACATAGTGTCTCTCAAAAAAGAGACAAAAAAGAAATCGGAATCCACTCTATAAGGGGCGGAACAATTGTAGGAGAACACGAAATTATCTTTGCCGGAAATGATGAGATAGTTAAGATAAGCCACACCGCTCTTTCAAAAAATGTCTTTGCTTCGGGGGCTGTTGATGCTGCAATATACATGTGCGGCAAGGAAACAGGGCTGTTTGATATGAACGATGTGATAAAAAACAAATAAGATTACTTGCAATAAAAAGTGAGCCTTCAGATCAGTATCATCAGGTATAACCGCAGATATTGATTTCAGGTTCACTCTTTTTATACATATAATCTTTCCGCTTTAGGCAATTGCAAATGAAAAATTATTCAATTTCCATATTGGCATAAACAACCCGCTTGCCCTTTGTATTTCCGTATAATTTATAATCGGAAAGTTTTCCTTCCTTCCACTCTATGTCAACCGTAATATTTCCCTTGGCTTTCAGACCCTTAACCGAGCCGTTTTTCCATCTGTCGGGAAGTGCGGGGAGAAGGTAAATCGTTGTCTCAGTTGACTGCAAAAGCATTTCTGCGATTCCGCTTACAGCCCCGAAATTTCCGTCTATTTGAAAAGGAGGATGAGCGTCAAACATGTTGGGATATGTACCTCCGCCGTTCCTGTAGTTGATTAAAAATTTATTATCTACCGGCTGAAGCTGTAAATCAATAAGCCTGAGAGCATGATTTCCGTCATGAAGCCTTGCCCAAAAATTTATTTTCCAGCCAATGCTCCATCCCGTTCCCGCATCTCCCCTATAATCAAGCGTCCTTCTGGCGGCGTTGACAAGACGCGGAGTATTTTCATAATCAATAAGCCTTGCCGGATATAAGCCGTAAAGATGGGAGATGTGTCTGTGGTGAACTTCTGTTTGTTCCCTGTCCTCGTACCACTCAAGCAAATCCCCTCTTGAGCCTATTTTAAAGGGCAATAGCAAAGGTTCTTTTTCGTTGATTTCATCAATAACGGAATCTGTAATATTGAGCTCAGCCGCTGCTTTTTTGCAATTTTCAAAAAGCTCCTTTATGATTGACATTGTCATTGTGGTTGTCTGCGATACAGCACAGGTGCTGTCGCCAAATTTAAATATATTTTCGGGAGATGTTGAAGGCGCCATAATAAGATACCCGTCTTTGTCGGGAACAAGCATATCGAGGTAAAATCGGGCAGCCTCTTTCATTATGGGATAGGCCGTGTCCCGTAAATAATCAAGATCGAGAGTATACTCGTAATGCTCGTAAAGATTATGGCAAAGCCAGCCGCCGGACATATTCCAAAATGACCATGAGGCACCCCCCTGAACGGGAGTTGTCAATCCCCAGATATCCGAATTGTGATGGCATACAAAACCTCCGGCATGGTAAAGCTCTTTAGCAGTTTTCTGTCCGGTAATACTTATCTTCTTCGTGAAATCAATAAGCGGAAGGTTCATCTCGGGCAGATTTACAGCAAGCGTCGGAAAATAATTCATCTCCGTATTAATATTTACTGTATAATTACTGCTCCATGGCGGGTCTGTTTTATTGTTCCAAATTCCCTGAAGATTCATTGCCTGAGAGTTTTCTCTTGATCCTGCGATTGTAAGATATCTGCCGAAATTAAACAACAATGTGTAAAGCGCAAGATCATTTTTGCTTCCCGTAAAATCAGCCAAACGCTTATCCGTGGGAATTTTTGAGCGATCCGATGAACCTAAATCAAGAACCACTCTGTTATAATATGACTGATAATCGGATATATGCGCACTTTTAAGCTCATCGTATGTTTTTGCATATGCCTGTTTCAGCGTTTCTATACATTTGCTTTTATACTCTTTACCCTCTAAATTCGGATGCTTGTCAAAGCCGTTAAAGCTGCTTTCACATGTAAAAAGTATTACTGCGCTGTTTGCATTGCTTATTGTTATTTTATCATTTGCATAGACAATCATGCCATCAGTTTTGACCTTTACAGCACCTCTGAAACTAATGCCCTTTTTATCTTCATCTTCGCAATATCTCTCGTACCCGCTTCCCATAAAGTCTTTATTAAAGGAGTTGTTTGAGGGACATATTCCGTCTAAAATAAGGCAGTCGTTTTCGGAATAAACAGAATTTTTTAACGGCGAATTTATATGCAACTCAAATGAAACGGAATTAGCTGCACCTGACAAAATTTGCATTACAAGAACATTGTCGGGGTGAGAGACAAAGGACTCTCTTGTGTAAACAACATTGCTTTTTTCGTATTTGACAAAGTGAACGGCTGTTGATAAATCAAGCGTTCTCTCATAATTTTTAACCATTCCTTTGTGACATTCCACGGTTATATCACCGAAAGGCATATAAGCCTCAGAATTTCCGCCCTCAAAAAATTCCTCCAAAAGGTTTTGAGCATCCTTAAGCCGTCCGTCAAGCGCCAGCTCTCGAGCTTTCGCAAAATGACGGTAAGAGCATTTGTCTTGATACTCTCTTGGATAGCCCGTCCAAAGTTCGTCATAATTCAAAGAAATTGTTTCACATTGAGGACCGCCGTAAATCATTGCTCCGATTTTGCCGTTGCCCAAAGGTAACGCCGAAGTCCACATTTTCGCCGGTTTTTTGTAGTATAGGGTTTCACAATCACTGTTCATTTTAACTGCTCCCTGATAATTAATCCTTTTCGCATTTTTAGAGAAAATCCGTAGACAATGACATTTTAATGCCAAAATATACATATTAATAATACACTATTAATCCTGTTTTTGCAATAGAAAACTTTAAAATTCAACCGTTTTACGCCTATTGCAGAAATCGTAGTTTTAATATCCCAAAATTAATTTTTGTGTTCAATATCAAACTTCTTGTATTGTCATCGAAAAATAAATATAATCCTTTTTTCTGTTGAAAATATCTTATGAAAGTGGTAAAATAAATGCGAATATTGATTTGTCGGGGTGGATTAATTGGATTGCGATGTCCTCGTTATAGGCGGAGGGGCTTCCGGATGTATGGCTGCCGGATTTGCGTCTGAAAACAAGAACAAGGTTATACTTGCCGAACGCAACGATAAGTTGGGCAGGAAGCTTATGATAACTGGAAAAGGGAGATGCAATGTTACAAATTCATGCTCGCTTCTTAATGATCTTATCGAAAATGTTCCTGTAAACGGAAGATTTCTGTATTCCGCATTTTCAAGATTTATGCCCTTTGATACAATGGATTTTTTTGAAAATTTAGGCGTCCCATTGAAAATTGAAAGAGGAAACAGAGTTTTCCCCGAATCTGATAGGGCTTCGGATATTGTAGACGCCCTGGAAAGATTTTTAAAGTCCTCTAATATCAAAACAGTAAAATCAAGAATAATAAAGCTTCATTGCGTAAACAATCACATTGAATACGCAGTTGACTCAAACGGGAATACAATTCAAGCAAGCAATTATATAATAGCATCCGGCGGAAAATCTTATCCCGGAACAGGCTCGACAGGCGACGGTTATTCTTTGGCAAAGCAATGCGGTCATTCCATTGTTCCAATAAAGCCCTCTCTCGTACCGTTGGAAACCGAAGAGGAGTTTGTGAAAAAATTACAGGGCTTATCCCTTAAGAATATTTCCGTAACCGTAACCGACAACGATCACTACAGAGAAATTTATTCTGATTTCGGAGAAATGCTTTTCACTCATTTTGGAATAAGCGGGCCGATAATTCTAAGTGCAAGCTCACATATGAGGGATATGAAGCCGGGCAAATACAGTATTACAATTGATTTAAAGCCTGCGTTAAGCGAAGAAAAGTTAGATGCAAGACTTCTTAGAGAGTTTTCCGAGAACTCAAACAAATCCATCGCAAATGTTCTTGTAAAGCTTCTGCCGCATAAAATAATTCCCGTTATGATTCAATTAAGCGGCATTTCCTCGGATCTTAAGGTTAATCAAATTACAAAAGAGCAAAGACGGGAGCTTATTTATCTATTTAAAAATTTCACTGTTACGGTTAAAGGTTTCAGACCGATAGAAGAAGCGATTATTACATCCGGCGGCGTTTCCGTAAAAGAAATCGACCCGAAAACAATGAAATCAAAGCTGTGTGACAATCTGTACTTTGCGGGAGAAGTAATAGACGTTGATGCGTACACAGGCGGATTTAACTTACAGATAGCATTTTCCACAGGCGTTCTCGCCGGAAAATCAATAAAAAAATATACTGCGGAAGGCGAATGTTATGATTAATATTGCAATTGACGGTCCTGCCGGTGCAGGAAAAAGCAGCGTCGCAAAGGCTGCGGCAAAACAACTCGGTTATATTTATGTTGACACAGGCGCACTGTACAGGGCAATCGGCGTAAACGCCTTGAGGCACGGTTTTAAAACGGACGACGCCGAAAAAATTATTCCCATGCTTGATAATACAAAGGTGGAGCTTATATATACCGACGGCATTCAGCGAGTCATTTTAAACGGCGAGGATGTTTCCGAGGAAATCAGACTTCCGGAGGCTTCAATGGCTGCGTCAAATGTATCTGCAATTCCCGAAGTCAGAGCATTTCTTTTGAATTTACAGAGGGACATCGCAAAAAAGAATAATGTTATAATGGACGGAAGAGATATAGGGACGGTTATACTGCCCGACGCCCAATATAAATTCTTCTTGACGGCGTCTCCTGAGGTCAGAGCCGACAGAAGATATAAGGAGCTTAAGGAAAAAGGCAGCGATGTGGACTACAACGCTCTTTTGGAGGAGATAATTCAAAGGGATTACAATGACTCTCACAGAAAAACCGCTCCGCTTAAACAGGCTGAGGATGCAATTTTTATAGATACAAGCAATTTATCCTTCGATGACTCTGTTGAAGCGGTAGTATCAAAAATAAGGTGAACAACATATGAAAATCATGCTTGCCGATTCTGCGGGATTTTGCTTCGGAGTAAACAGAGCCGTAAATGAAGTTGAAAATTTGCTTGGTTCGGGAATCAAGGTGGCAACCTTAGGCCCGCTTATCCACAATCCGTCATACATTAAAAGCTTGCAGGACAGAGGGGTAATTCTCGTTGACAGCATAAAGGAAGTCCCGCACGATTATGAGCTTGTTATCCGCGCACACGGAGTCACAAAGGAGATAATCGAGGAGGTCAAAGACTCAAAAATAAAATATTCCGATGCAACTTGTCCATTCGTAAAAAAAATTCAAAAAATTGTTGACAATCACTCCACACCAAATAATACGGTTATTATTGCCGGAGATGAAAATCATCCTGAGGTAAAAGGCTTCAGGAGCTACTGCAAGGGTAAGTCATATGTATTTAAAAACGAGGACGAGCTTAAAAAACTTATTGACGAGCACCCGGAAATTAAAGATTCTGAGCTTATTTATGTGGCTCAAACCACTTTCAGCACCGATGAATATAAAAAATGTTCAGAATTAATAAAAAAAGGCTGTACAAATGTAAAAAAATTTGCTACAATATGTGATGCAACATCAAAAAGACAAAAAGATGCTTGCAATTTATCACTGATATGTGATATAATTATTATTATAGGTGGGAGAATGAGTTCAAACACTCAAAAATTAAAGGGTGTCTGCGAAAAAAACGCTCGAACTTATCTCATTGAATCTGCTGAGGAACTTTCGGATATTGACTTCAGCGGGTGTTCCACTGTTGGCGTTACGGCGGGAGCGTCTACTCCCGTCTGCATTATAAAGGAGGTTTTAAAAACAATGTCCGAAACTATTAACAATCCGGTTGAATCAAGCGAAGCTGAGGGACAGGCTGTAGCTGATTCAGAAATGTCATTCGAGCAGGCGCTTGAAGAGTCATTGAAAAGTCTTAATTCAGATCAGAAGGTGGTCGGCACGGTTCTGCGTGTTACTCCTACTGAAATTCAGGTCGATATAGGCAGAAAGCAGACAGGTATTGTTCCCAATGAAGAATACAGCGCCGATCCTAATGCAGACCCCTCAAGCGAGGTAAATGTCGGCGATCAGTTGAATCTTATCATTATGAAAACCAATGATGCCGATGGCTTTATCACTCTGTCCAAAAAACGCTATGACTCACAGGCAAACTGGGATGAGGTTGCTGCCGCCAAGGACAGCGACGAGGTTCTTAACGGTACCGTAACCGAAATTCTCAACAAAGGCGTAATTGCCATTACAAAGGGTGTAAGAGTATTTATTCCCGCATCTCAGGCTACCCTTTCAAGAAATGACAAATTAGAGGATTTGTTAGGTCAGGCCGTTCAGTTTAAGATTATCGATTCCGATAACAGAAGAAGAAGAGCCGTAGGTTCAATAAGCGTAGTTCTCAAAGAGGCGCGCAAGGCTTCAAGAGAGGCTTTCTGGGCTCAGGTTGAAATCGGTCAGAAGTATGAAGGAACCGTTGTATCATTAACGGAATTTGGCGCTTTCGTTGAAATCGCACCCGGAGTACAGGGACTTTGCCACAAGTCGGAGCTTTCATGGAACAGGATTAAGCATCCTTCCGAGATTGTAAATGTAGGCGACAAAATCGACGTTACCATCAAGGATTTTAACCCCGAAACAAGAAAAATTTCTCTGACCTACAAGAAGATTGAGGACAGTCCTTGGGAGGTTCTCAAGAGAGACTACCCCGTTGGCTCAGTTATCGACGTTCAGATAGTCAGCCTTACCACATTCGGCGCATTTGCCCAGATTATCCCCCATATTCAGGGACTTATCCATATTTCTCAGATTGCAAATCACAGAGTTGAAAAGCCCCAGGATGAGCTTAACATAGGCGATACCGTTAAGGTTATGATTACCGGTATTGACTTTGAAAAGAAGCATGTAAGCCTTTCAATCAGAGCTTTACTTACTTCCGAGGAAGCAACTGCCGAGGAAGAGGCAGAGGATGAAGTACCCGAGGGTACGGCAATCCCCATTGAGGAGCTTCTTGCAAAGGCAGAGGCGGAAGCAGCTGCCGAGAATGCTGCCGAATAAGCATCATAAGCAAAAAAACAAGCCGCCGGATTTTTTTCGGCGGTATTATTATAATCAAAATTGCCGTAGGAGCTCGAACCCCTGCGGCAATAATTTTATTTTATATTCTGCTGTTCGGATTAGTCAAGCTTTGCGGCAACCCTTAAAATGGATCTTGCGTCCGAGGGCTTTATTGCCGAGTCTGCGTCAAAGTCCGCCGCTACGGCATAAACTCCCTCAAGAGTATCAAGCTGAGCCGCCGTTCTCAATGCAAGCCTCGCATCCGCAGCCGTGATTTTGCCGTTGCCGTCCACATCGGAGGAAACGATTACGGTATATTCCGATACGACATCACCGTTTTCGTCAAGAGTCTGAACTTTGCAGCCCGTGCCGATAAGAGCGTCCGCAGTAAGCTCTTCGCCGTCAGAACCGACAACTTGGACATTACCCACATTTGCAAATTCCGCAAAGGTTTCCGCACTTGTTTCAGGTGATACCGTGACTTGATTACTGTCTTCGTCAAATTCAATTGTCGGATCTTCTGTTACAGTGGGTTCATCTTTGCCGGTGTCTTCATCTAATGATATAAATGTTATGCCGTTTTCATTGGCGTATGTCTGAGCAGCAGTACCTTCATAACCGTAAATAGTAAAGCCGTCAATAAGAGTATGTGTCCAATTATCATAGTCAAAGGTATATCCAAATGCACAATCACCGATTGTGGTTACACTGCTCGGGATGGTAACACTTGTAAGGGATGTATCGTCAAATGCTGAAACACCAATTGAAATCACGCTGTCGGGTATGGTTATGCTTGTAAGAGATGTACACATGTAAAATGCATTGTTGCCAATTGAGGTTACACCGGTGCCGATTATTACACTTGTAAGGGATGTGCAGCCGTAAAATGCACCACCGCCCAATACACCGCTGCTAAACTCATCGCCCTCAATTGAGATTACACTGTCGGGAATTGTTATGCTTTTAAGAGATGTGCAATATCTAAATGCTCCATCGCTGATTGTGGTTACGCCGTCTGAGATTTCTATACTTTCAAGGGATGTGCAGGAGGAAAATGCAGAAAGACTAATTGAAGTGATACTATCGGGAATAGTTACAGCCTTAAGAAATGTACATTCGTCAAATGCACCTTCTGCTATTGTTTTTGTACCTTCTTTTATTTTATAGCTGCCGCTGATGCTTGTTCGAGCCTCTATAAGATGATTGCCTATATACAGCACTCCATCTTCCCAGTTGGAGTTATCATTATAATACGCAGTGTTGTCAAATGCATGGTAGCCGATTTCGGTTACGCTGTCGGGGATTGTTATACTTGCAAGTGCCGTACATTCATAAAATGCCCAATAGTCGATTAAAGTTACACTGTCAGGTATGGCTATGCTTGTAAGGGACGTGCATCCCCAGAATGTTTCATCAGCGATTGTGGTTACGCCGCTACCGATTGTTACGCTTGAAAGAGATGTACAGTACCAAAATGCACCACTACCGATTTCGGTTACACTGTCCGGTAGGGTTATGCTTTTGAGTGATGTGCAGCCATAAAATGCACACTCGCCGATTGAGGTTACGCTATCGGGGATTGTTACACTTGTAAGGGATGTGCAACTGCGAAATGCTTCATAGCCGATTGAGGTTACGGGATAACCGCCTAATGTATCGGGGATTGTATAAGCTCCGCTGATTGAGGTATCGCAGTCGGCGATTATTGCTTCGCCGTTTTCAATCTCATAAGTCAAATAGCTGTCCGGAGATATTGGTTTTTCGGTGGTGGGTTCTTCCGTAGTGGGTTCATCTGTAGCAGTGATTGTTATCGAACCGCCCGCAGGAGTATCAACACCGTCCCATTCTTCACATGTCCATGTAACCGCAGTATTCTCCGCTTTCAAAACCGTAAATGTAATATATACAAGATCCGTAGAATCAATATTTGCATATAAATCACACATGAATGAATATAAAAGTTGTGTCGAAGAATCCCTTAACAATCCGGCCATAATATTCAAATGTTCGATTTTAACTCCTGTTATAGATACGAACTCAAGAACTTCAGGATCAAATGTGAAGAAGATTGCGCCGTCCTCTGCACCGGTAAATCCGGAGACAGAAACTGTAATTGTAATTTCTTCGCCAACACCGGCTTCTGTAGCTGTTGCACTGATTGTTGTTTTTCCCTCTGTCGTGGGTTCTTGCGTAGCGGGTTTTTCCGTATTTATACTTGTCGAATAATCCGCCGGACAGTCCGAGCCGAACCATGATTTTGCCTTTACCGAAATATCCGTGCTTTCAACCTCACCGATTATATTAAAAGTAACCGTAAAAAACTCCGCTTGATTAACTTCTGATGAAATTACGAACATAAAACCGGAGCTGAAAATATTCTTTTTGCCTGAAATAAGACCGCAAACAGTTGTTATATCTGATACATCTCCGCCTGCGTAATCAGTATATTCAAGAATATTTTGATCAAACTCCAAAATAATATTGCCGCTTTCGGCGTTTGCAAAACCGTTGACACCTACTGTAACGGTCAGTTCATCACCTGAAATGCTAACATCGGTATAAAAACTGCTGCTTGATGTTTCAGGAGCAGTAAAATCATCATTGAATACCGCCATTGTTACACCGTCACCGGAATAATCCTCAACACCCGCAGACCATCTTAATATCGCTCTGGAATCAGATGCAGTAACTCTGCCGTCTTCATCCGCATCACAAATCTCCTGTTGTTCTTCAGTGAAATCATCAAGCTTTGCGGCAAATCTTAATGCAGTTCTTGCATCTGCGGCATCAATTATTCCATCGCCGTCCAGATCACCTACATTAGTGCCTGTTGTTTCCGCAGAGACGAGAATGGGAACAGACGACAAAATGAGAAGGATTGACATAGTTACGC
>JAJQGK010000099.1 GCA_021200555.1 Clostridiales bacterium
GCAGCAAAACACAAGACAGTAGGTTTTGGGCTGTATCCTGTGAATAACGCTTATTAATCATTGAACATTGTCAAGCCGACTTACCACAATAATTAGTATGCAAACTTCATTATAACCACAATATCTTGTTTTTCTGAAATTTTTTCAATAAAATTAAAAAAATTTCCGTTCCGAGAGCTTCTACACATCCGAATAAAAAAGCCCGCCTTTTAAGGACGGGGCTAAGCTTTACATATTTTGTTTTTCGTTCATATTTTCGGCAGGATATTTTTACTTGCAAGGAGCATATACGCTCCTCTTACCGCAAGGAAAATTGTATATCCTATAATTGCCGCAGAGGCGACGTCGGTTAAATAGTGAGCGCCGGCGATTATTCTGGCGTATCCCATTAACGCCGTATACACAAAGCTTAATATCAAAGCGTAGGGCGCAGCTTTTTTGAGCTTAGGGAAAAGGCAGCAGTAAACATACGACAAAAACAAGGCGCATGAATAGCACGTATGTCCGCTGGGGAAGGAGTCCGCGCGGCTGTAAATTCCCATATTATCACCCTTTTTATACCAAGGAGTAAAAGCCGAAAAGTCGGCGCCGCCCGCCATTTCGGAGGTAAGCGGAGAATACCTTCCCTCGCTCATTCCGCTGTCGTTTAAATATCCGTTGGAGTACGCCACCATCTCTCTGAACCGCACACGTTCGGTCAAGGGCTTCAGCTCCTCTACGCACTTAAAGAGAATACCGGAAAATACGCCTATAACCGCTCCTATCTCAAGTCTTCTGAGAGTTTCGGGCTTTATTCGGCTGAATATCACAACGGCTAATGCGGCGGCGAAAACGCTTATTATGTAATATGTCAAATCGCTTAAATTTTCAATGTCCAAAAGCAGAAGAACGTTTTTCGTTACGTTTTTAATGACTTTGTTCCAGCCTATAACGGCAAGCGCGAAAAACACGGCAAAGTATATAATTTTAAACAGGGTGTTGAAAATTTTGAAACGCTTTTCGTTTTTTATTTCAAAAGGTCTTGCGGATTTTGAATGAGTCATTGCAAAATCCAAAATCTCATACAAATCATGACGGCAAAGGAGTATAACCGTTAAGGCGGGTCCCCACATTGCCCAATATACAATCTGTCCGAAGCTCTCTGCGATAACGGCAAAGCTGCTTTCGGGATTAAACAGGGCAAGGCTTACTTCCAAATCCTTAAACGTACCTATCACCATTAAAATTACAAACACCGCATAATATACGGCGGAAAATATTAAAAGTCTTTTTGTCGGTTTCGTTTTCATAATCTTTCTCCGCTTTCTTATGCGATGTTTTTTGAACAATTTGGCCCGCCCGGAGGGATTCGAACCCCCGTTCTTCAGAATCGGAATCTGCTGCGTTATCCAACTGCGCCACGGGCGGATATATCACAAACCGAAAGCTCGGAATGTGATTTTGATTTTTATTTGATTTTTTAAAAGATTAAACGTTAAATCGGAACAGCACAACGTCGCCGTCCTGCATTACGTAATCCTTGCCCTCGGAGCGGACAAGTCCCTTTTCCTTTGCGGCGTTCATTGAACCGCAGGCAATTAAATCGTCAAAGGACACGACCTCGGCTCTGATAAAGCCTCTTTCAAAATCGCTGTGGATTTTTCCCGCAGCCTGAGGAGCCTTCGTCCCCTTTTTGATTGTCCACGCTCTGACCTCCGGCTTTCCTGCCGTAAGGTAAGACATAAGACCTAACAAATCATAACTCTTTTGGATAAGATTGTCAAGCCCTCCTTTTTCAATTCCAAGCTCCGACAGGAACATTTCCTTTTCCTCTTTGCCAAGCTCCGCTATCTGGGCTTCAAGCTCGGCGCATATGGGCAAAACTCCCGAATGTTCCTTTTCGGCAAATTCACACACCGCCTTATATCCGGCGTTGTTCTCTATATCGGAGGCAAAATCATCCTCGCTCATATTGCAGGCGTAAATCACAGGCTTTGCGGTAAGGAGGGAAACGGAGTCAAGCAATTCCTTTTCCTCATCGTCCGTCTCAACGGCTCTTGCGCAAATCCCCTCATCAAAGGCGCTGCGTACACGCTTAAAGAAGTCAACGCTTTTCGCCAGGGACTTATCGCCCTTCATCGCCTTTGTGTCCTTATCTATACGCCTGTCAAGAACCTCCATATCGGAGAGAATAAGCTCCGTATTTATGGTTTCGATATCCCTTACCGGATCAATGCTGCCGTCAACGTGGACAATATCGCCGTCCTCAAAGCACCTTACCACATGGACGATTGCGTCAACCTCTCTTATGTGGGACAGGAATTTATTGCCCAGTCCCTCGCCTTTTGAAGCGCCCTTCACAAGTCCCGCAATATCCACAAACTCAATAACTGCGGGAGTGTATTTTTCGGGCTCGTACATTTCCGCAAGCTTGTCCAGCCTGTAATCCGGTACGGCGACAACTCCCACATTCGGCTCAATTGTGCAAAACGGATAATTTGCGGACTGAGCTCCTGCGTTGGTTAAGGCGTTAAAAAGAGTGCTTTTGCCCACGTTCGGCAATCCTACTATTCCTAATTTCATTACAATCCCCTCAACTTCATTTTGTGCGAAAATATTTTAACATACAATAACCGAAATTGCAATATCATTGATGTGAGATAACGCCTTGCGCCGCCAGCATAACTCCCACCTTTCCGCTGTGGAAATTAAGTCCGCCCTGCATCCATACGGCAAAGGGCTCCCTTAAAGGCGCGTCTGCGGACAGCTCGATTGACGAGCCGGAAGTAAAAGCTCCCGCCGCCATAATAACCTTACAGGGATATCCGGGCATATCCCACGGTTCGGGCGTAACGTAAGAGTCAACGGGCGATCCCTTTTGCAGCCCTTGGCAAAAGGCTATAAGGTTTTCGCTGTTTTTAAGCTTTACGGCTTGGATTATGTCGTGCCTCGGCTCCTCTGCCTTCGGAGTTGCTTCAAAGCCTAAATTTTCAAAAAGCGCAGCGGCGAAAACGGCCGTTTTCAGCGACTCTCCCACCACATGGGGAGCATGATAAAGTCCCATAAGTATATCTCTCGTGCTGCTTAAAGAAGCTCCCACCTCTCTGCCCAAAGAGGGCGTTGTCAATCTGTATGTGCAAAGCTCCACAAGATCTTTTTTCCCGGCTATATATCCGCCGCATTTTGCAACGCCGCCGCCGGGATTTTTTATAAGGCTGCCTACGATTAAATCGGCTCCATGGGACAATGGCTCCGTTTTTTCGACAAATTCGCCGTAGCAGTTGTCCACCATAATAATAGGCGTATTTTCCGGTTTTACGGATTTAACCGCCTGAGCCGCCCTGCCGATGTCCGCCGTTGAAAGAGAGGGTCTGAGCGTATATCCTCTCGAACGCTGGATATATATAAGCTTGACGCTGTTTTCTTTAACCGCCTTTTTTACGGCTTCAAGGTCTATATGTCCTTCATTGTCAAGATCCGTCTGCATATAATTTATACCGTAATCCGCAAGGGAGCCCTGACCCGTCTTCCCGTCCATTCCGATAACGGGACAAATTGTATCGTAGGGTCTTCCCGTAATACAGAGCATATTGTCGCCGGGTCTCAGCAAAGCGAAAAGCGCCGTGTCCAAAGCGTGGGTACCGCAGGCAAAGCTGTAGCTTATGACCGCAGACTCCCCTCCGAAGCATTCCGCCGTGATTTTATCGGCAATTTCACGTCCCGCATCGCCGTATCCGTATCCCGTCGTTCCCCAAAGATGGCTTTCGCTTACCTTGTTTTTTATAAATGCGGACAAAACCTTCTGCTGGTTGTACTCCGTTACGCTTTCTATTTCCTTAAAGGCATTCTCGGTTCTCTTTAAAGCGTCCTCCGCCGCACCTGTAAGCTCGGAGTCAAAATCAAAAAAATCATTTGCCATTTCCATTTCTCCTTTTTTTCCATGCTCTATTGTAAAAAATATTCTCTGAATTGTCAACAAAATTTTGCGGATGCATTATGTCGGGTATTTTCGTCATATTAAATAAAATATGCAATTTAACCCTTTGATATTGTTAGGCTTATTTCTCTTGAAAAATGATATTAAAAGGTTTAAAATAATATATTAATAAAGTAACAAAGCGGGGTAAATATGGGTAACACACTTACAAAAGACGAAGCAAAGGAGCTTATAGAGAAAAGGCTCTCACATTTTTTCGGAGTAAGCTGCGAAAACGCCACCAACGAGCAGTTTTACCGTGCAATCGCCATGATTCTCACGGAGATGATGAGCGAGAAGCGCGCCGACTTCACAAAGAGAGCCGACAAGGCGGGAGCAAAGAGGATTTGCTATCTGTCTATGGAATTTCTTATGGGACGCTCACTTAAAAACAATTTGTTCAACCTTAATCTTCAGGACGTTTTTACGGAAGCGCTTAAGGATTACGGTGTAAATATAGAGAGACTTTACGACTGCGAGCCCGACGCCGGCTTAGGCAACGGCGGTCTGGGAAGACTTGCCGCCTGCTATCTTGACGGACTTGCGACTCAGGAATATCCCGCAAGAGGGTACTCCATTCTCTACGAATACGGTATTTTCAAGCAGAAGCTCATTGACGGCTGGCAGACGGAGCTTCCCGACAATTGGCTGCCCGGCGGAGACGTATGGCTTGTTCCCAGAGAGGAGAGCGCCGTTGACATCACCTTTGAGGGTTATGTTGCAGATTCTTGGGACAATCAGTACCACCATGTTGAAATCAAAGACGGAACGGTTATCAAGGCGGTACCCTACGATATGTTCGTTGCGGGAAAGGACGGCAAGGGCATAAGCGTTTTAAGGCTTTGGTCGGCAAAGGCTCCGGGACTTGATATGGCTCTGTTCAATCAGGGCGATTATATGAGGGCAATGGAGAGAAACGCCATGGCTGAGGTCATAAGCAAAATTCTCTATCCCGCCGATAATCATCCCGAGGGAAAAAGCCTCCGTTTGAGACAGCAGTACTTCCTTGTTTCCGCTTCAATTCAGGATATTATCCATCACCATCTCCGTCAATACGGCACTCTTGACAATCTTGCGGATAAGGTAGCAATTCACATAAACGACACGCATCCCACTCTTTCAATTCCCGAGCTTATGCGTATTATGCTTGACGAATGCGGCTACGGCTGGGACGACGCCTGGGCAATAGTCACAAAGACCGTGGCCTACACCAACCACACGGTTATGAAGGAGGCTCTCGAATGCTGGGGAGAGGATCTTGTAAAACGGCTTATTCCCAGAATTTACGAGATAATCAAGGAAATCGACAACCGCTACAGAAGCTATGTATGGAACGCCACGAGAGATGCGGACTATGTTGAGAGAACAGCAATCATTTCCTGCGGCGCAATCAGAATGGCAAACCTTTGCGTTGCGTCCTGCCACAGCGTCAACGGCGTATCCGCCCTTCACTCCCAAATTCTCAAGGACTCGGTGTTCAACGATTTCTACAAGCTCACTCCCGCCAAATTCAAAAACGTCACCAACGGAATTGCCCACAGACGCTGGCTTTGTCAGGCAAATCCCGGACTTAACGCTTACCTTAAAAACCTCATCGGCGACGGATTTATTCTCCATGCGGATGAGCTTTCAAAACTTAAAGAATATGCGGACGACAAAAAGGTACTGTCCGACATTGAAAAGATAAAGAGAGAAAACAAGCTGCGTTTTGCGGAGCATATAAAAAAGGCGCAGGGAGTTGAATTGGATCCGGACTCGATATTCGACGTTCAGGTCAAAAGACTTCACGAGTACAAGAGACAGCATTTAAACGCCTTGAATATCCTCACCAGGTACCTTGAAATCAAAGATAACCCCAACGGCAACTATGTGCCCCACACCTATATTTTCGGCGCAAAGGCGGCTGCCGGCTATTTTATGGCAAAGAAGATAATCAGCTTTATCTGCGCGTTGGCGGATATGATAAACAACGACCCTCAGGTAAACAAATATATGAAGGTTGTATTTGTGGAGGATTACAATGTGACGACCGCCGAAAAGCTTATGCCTGCCGCAGACATCTCCGAGCAAATATCTCTTGCCGGAACTGAGGCAAGCGGTACGGGCAACATGAAGCTTATGATTAACGGCGCTGTAACCTTAGGCACAATGGACGGCGCAAACATCGAGATTTTCAACGCCGTAGGCAGCGACAACATCATCATTTTCGGTATGAAGGAAAACGAGGTTTCGCAGCTCAACAACAACGGATACAATCCCGAAAACTACTACCATAACAACACCGAGCTGAGGAAGACAATCGATTACATCAATAATGTCGGCATCAACGGTCAGTTCTTCCCCGAAATAGGCTCTACGATTATCCATCACGACCCGTATATGGTTCTGGCGGATTTTGCGGATTACAAAAACGCTCAGAAGAAAGCCGAGGAAATATGGCTTGACAGGGAGAAGTGGAACAGAATGTCCCTTATGAACACTGCCGGAGCGGGAATTTTCGCCGCCGACAGAGCAATCAACGAGTATGCAAGGGATATTTGGCACACAAAATCAGCGGCAAAATAATTTCAGCTCACAGAAAAAGCGGAACCGAGTGCAAATTCGGGATCCGCTTTTAAGTTGTCAATTATCGGCAGCTTTGATAAATCTTCTAATTTCCGCATACCATTTTAGTGTGGAGTGTTCCGAGAGTGGAGTGTGAAGTGTGGAGTGTGGAGTGTGGAGTGTGGAGTGAATGGCGGGGATACGCACCCCATTGTAAACAGAATTAAAAGCTTGTACGCATTAAGTTTGATTGTCAATATTTTAAGTTTTATATTAGAGTGAGCGTAAGCGAACGGAGCAAGCCCGTAAGGGCTTCCAAAACCCCACACTCCACACTTCACACTCCACACTTTTAAAGGGGTGTTCTGCAACAAAAAAGTGCCATCGAGGCTTGCGGAGAATTGAGCATTGAAATTTTATTTATGATATTGTATAATATGTCCGGTGATAAATATGGAACAGAGCAGAATTGACAGAATTAACGAGCTTGCGCGGAAATCAAAGACCTCCGAGGGACTGACCGCCGAGGAAAAGGCGGAGCAGCAAAGGCTCAGGCAGGAGTATGTGGCGGCAATAAAAGCCTCCTTAACGGGACAGCTTGATCACATGTCAATTCTCAAAGCAGACGGAACGGTGGAAAAGGTTTCCAAGAGAAAGAAAAAATAAAGGAGCGTTCGGATTTGAATATTTACAGTGCAATTAATGAGCTTTTGGATTACGGAGAAGAAAAAAAGCTTATAGAAAAAGAGGACAGGATTTACGCCCAAAATATGATTTTGCGGGTACTCAGGCTTGATTCGGCAGAGGAATGCGAGCATACCTCCGGTCATGATCTCCACGAGATACTCAAGGTTCTTCTTGACTATGCCTGCGGCGAAGGGCTTATAGAGGACAGCGTTACCTACAGGGATCTTCTTGATACTGAAATTATGGGCTGCCTTACTCCCCGTCCCTCTCAGGTTATCCGCAAATTCAGGGATTACTACAGGGAAAGCCCCGAACGGGCCACCGATTATTATTACGATTTAAGCCGAGCGTCAAATTATATCCGCACCTGCCGCGTCAAAAACGATATGAAGTGGGTCGTAAGCACGGAATACGGCAATCTTGACATTACAATCAATCTTTCAAAGCCCGAAAAGGACCCGAAGGCCATTGCCGCAGCCGCCAAAATGAAGGCGTCCTCCTACCCGAAATGTATGCTTTGCAAGGAAAACGAAGGGTATGCGGGCAGAGTGAATTTCCCCGCAAGAGAAAATCACAGGATTATCCCCGTTACCGTTGACAACGAGGAATGGTTCCTCCAATACTCCCCCTATGTTTACTACAACGAGCATTGCATTGTCTTCAACGGCAGGCACACTCCCATGAAAATCGACAAAAGCGCTTTTAAAAAGCTTTTTGACGTTGTAAAATACCTGCCACATTACTTTGTGGGCTCCAACGCCGATTTGCCCATTGTAGGCGGCTCTATTCTCTCTCACGAGCATTTCCAGGGCGGACATTATGAATTTCCCATGGCGAAGGCTCCCGTTGAGCAGACCGTTGAATTTAAGGGCTTTTCCGATGTTGAAGCGGGAATTGTCAAATGGCCTATGACCGTTATCCGCCTGTCCTCGGAAAATACGGACAGAATTGTGGATCTTGCCGACAAAATCCTTACCGCTTGGAGAGGCTACACAGACGAAGAGGCGTTTATATTCGCCGAAACGGACGGCGTTCCCCACAACACAATCACTCCCATCGCAAGGAAAAAGGGCGGAAAATTCCAGCTTGATCTTGTTTTGAGGAACAACATTACAACCGCCGAATATCCCGACGGAGTTTATCATCCCCACCCGGAGTACCACCACATCAAAAAGGAGAACATCGGACTTATAGAGGTTATGGGCTTGGCGGTTCTCCCCGCAAGGCTTAAGGGCGAAATGGAGGAGCTTGAAAAAGCAATCCTTTCGGGAGAGGATATTTCCGAAAAGGAAAATATCAAAAAGCACGCAGAATGGGCTGAGGAAATCAAAGCCAAATACGGCAATATCGACAAGTATAATATAGACGGCATTGTCAAAAAAGAAATCGGTCTTGTTTACGCCGAAATTCTCCGCCAGTGCGGCGTGTACGGCAGAGACGAAAAGGGCAGAAAATCATTGCTCAAGTTTATCGAAAGCATTTAAAAATTCAATTTTTCGTTTATCGAATAAAACCTCTCTTTAATGGGAGGTTTTTTCGGCATATTATGCGGTGATGTGACAAAATAAAAAAAAGAAAAAAAGAAATTGTCACATATTGAAAAAAATACTCTGCAATATATAATAAAAGAATAAAGTATCAAAAAACCAAACATCACATCAGCATGGTGAAAAATTCAAATCACGGCAAAATACAATCAAAAGGATGATTCAAATGAGCAAGCAGTGTGCAAGATGCTATAAAATAACGGGAGACAACGATAAATTCTGCCCCTATTGCGGTTCGGACAGATTTTTTGCGGGCAATCCCGATATAGGCTCCGAAGATCAGACGGTAATGGTCGGCAATGGATACGGTTCTCAGCAAAATCATAGCGGTCAAAATTACGGCAACACAGGCAACAATCAGCAAGGCTACGGGCAGCAGGGCTATAATCAGCAGAATTACGGGCAGCAAAGCTATAATCAACAAAATTACAGACAGCAGAGCTATAATCAGCAGAATTACGGTCAGCCCGTCTATAATCAACAAAGCCCGAATCCGTCCTACGGTTTTGAGCCTAAGAAAAAGAAGCATACCGGTCTTATTATAGCTCTTGTTGTAATAGGCGTTGTCGTGCTTTTCTTTATAATAGCAGTCTTGGCTCTCATCGGCTCCGAAAGCGAAGATACGAACGGCATCGGCACGGACATAACGGCGGCGGAAGCAACGGAAGAGGAGACAACGGAGGAAGAAAGCACTACGGCTGCAATCGCATATACAAAGGGCAGCTTTGAGGGTAATATATACAAAAACGAATGGGCGAATATTAAATTTACCGCTCCCGACGGCTACTATGAAGCGTCAAGCGATTTTTATTCGTCTTTGCAAACAGAGGGTCTCGATTACGGCGTATGGTTAGTCAGCGGAAACGCCAATCAAATAATTGTAGGATTTGATAATGTGGCTTCTTTTGTCAGCGAATCCATTTATCTGGCAAGCGAAATCAGCAGTATGGAAGACTCTTATAATGATTATGCAGAACAGGGAATTACCGCCGAAGCAAACGACGATTTCAAGGACATTGAGATTGCCGGAGAAACATTCAAATACTACACCACAACCTTCACTTCCGTAAGCGAAGGAATTACCTGTACGACAAGCGAATATGTGCGGATATATGACGGAAAAGCAATTGGCATACTTATTTACGGAGACTCGGAAGAAGCCAACAACGCAATTGTAAGCGCCTTTACAACCTGTCAATAATTCCGCCCCCAATTCAACCGAATATAACTAAATTAAGATGTCCCCGCCTCTAAAGGCGGTTCCACTTAATTTTTTCGTCGGTGGGATAATCCACCGCCAAAAATACGGTTCGGCAAAAAAAACAAAACATGCTCTCAAAATTATTCCGAGGGTTCAGACTGTAAACAAAACAGGTTGTACTTTAGCAATACAGCCTGTTTTTATGCAATCGGGTTAAAGCTTCATTTGCAATTATATGTAAACCGGTATCAGGGATAACGCAAAAAAAAGAACTGCCGTAAAAAGCAGTTCTCTTTATTTTTAAGTAAGCGCTGATTAAATCGAGTGCGTCGGGTGTTTAGAGAATTTTTTGCAAGACAAGGAACAAAGCGCAAGGAATACTGACGTATTGCGAGCATTTGTGACGATGTATTGCGGAAAATTAACAAACAGACGGCGTGCTCAGCTGTTAGGCGTGATTTAATCAGTGGTTACTTAAGATCCTTTTAATCAGTCAGCAACAGGAGCTTCAACGGGGCAAGTTTCAGCGCAGGTTCCGCAGTCGATGCACTTTTCAGCGTCGATCTCATACTTGCCGTCGCCCTCGGAGATTGCCTCTACAGGACATTCCGCAGCACAAGCGCCGCAGGAAATACAAGCGTCGGTAATTTTATAAGCCATTGTTTTCCCTCCTTTTTCAATCTATGCCTATTGTAACATACTTTTATAAAATTGCAATAGTAATTTTAATTTTTATTTCAGTCCTGAATACCCTTTAAGGCGTCCAATTCGTCCTTGCTCACGTTAATCTGGGCGTCCTTGATAAGCTTTACCTGGTGTCTCTCTATTACAAGAGGCGAGCCTTCCGGATTTTTATCAAGCTTAATTGTGAGCATTCCCGTTAAAAGGTTCATATCCGTAACGGTTCCCCTGCCCTGTTTCGTTTCCACAATAGCACCGATTTTGGGCGTATGGCGGAGAAGGTGCTCATAGGAGTCCTGTTCGTATTTAAGGCAGCACATAAGCCTTCCGCAGGCTCCGCTGATTTTCGAGGTGTTCATAGACAAGCCCTGTTCCTTTGCCATTTTGATTGACACGGGCTGGAACTCCGTCAAAAACTGCTTGCAGCAAAATGGTCTGCCGCAAATTCCCATGCCGCCCAGCATTTTGGACTCGTCCCTTACACCTATTTGACGCAGCTCTATTCTCGCTCTGAAAACGCTTGCAAGGTCCTTTACAAGCTCTCGGAAATCCACTCTTGAGGGAGCCGTATAATAAAACAGGATTTTGCTGCCGTCAAAGGTATACTCAACGTCCACCAGCTTCATTTCAAGCTGGCGGTAAGCCACCTTTTCCTCAAAAATTTCAGCCGCCTGCTCTTCCTTTTTCCTGTTCTTGCGCATTATTTCAATATCGGTATCCGTTGCAATTCGGATGAGCTTTTTCAGGGGCTTGACTATTTCTTCGCTTTCAATCATTCTGTTTTCCATTGCCACCTCGCCGCACTCAATGCCTCTTGCGGTTTCGACAATGACATAATCACCCCGTTTAAGCTGTCCTCCGTCGGGATCGAAATAATATATTTTTCCCATGGCTTTAAATTTTACGCCGATTACCTCTTCCATTATTTTTCCGGCCTCCCTTTCATTATACATTCCTCAAGACCTATGCTCAGTCTCGTTATAAGCAGATTTTCGTTGGCGTTTTTATCACAGTCTGTCATAATTGCATTTAAAAAGCTTTCCCCTTGAATAAGCTGCGTAAACTTCATTTTGCGGGAACACCTGTTCACCAAATCACTGTACGCCGATTGTTTGTCTTTTTTTTCGTTTTCAGCCCCTATTATGGGGGACTTCGCCTTCACCGCCATGGCGTCCCTGAACACAAGCGACATTTTTTCGGCGGCCTCTCTTATGGACTTTCTGTCCTTTTCAAGCTTTGCGGAGGCAAGCATAATATTGTACTCGTTTCCCGTAAGCATTGCGTTCAAAAGCATATCCGCAGCGTCCGAAGCCTTTTGCCCCGCCTTTTCTCCCGCCGTAAGTCCCCTGCCGTCACTTATGACAAAGCTCTCAACTCTGGACAGCACCGTTGTCAGCAGCGGCGTCTTTGTGGAAGCGGTTAAAATAAATCTTGCGCTTTTCGGCGGATCTTCAAGAATTTTCAAAAGAGCGTTCTGCGATTCCACTCTCAGATCGTTCGCTTCGTTTATCAGAAATATTGTATAGGGCGCTTCATTGGGCTTTATATCCGCCATTTTCTTTACAACATCACGGATGACGCCAACGACGATGGTTTTATTTTTATCGTTTTTATCGTGAATTTGAATAATATCGGGATGTTCTCCCTTTTTTACTTTTTTGCACGCATTGCATTTTGAACAGGGCTTCTCACCCTTGCTCTCGCACATCAGCGCCTGACACAGCAGAACCGCAAGATCCTGCCGCATCGTTTTTGTCCCTCCCGACAAAAGAACAGCGTGGGACAGTCTCCCGCTGTCAACCTCCGCAGAAAGGCTTTTTTTCAATTGCTCGTTTATTTCTAATTTTCCGAAATTCATATTATTTACCGATAAATTTTTTCTGTCTTGATTATAAAGCTGGAATTAGAAATGACCTCTTAGAGCGAATGCAGTGAGCGGAAAAAGTCGCTTGTGACTTTCCGACATTGCTAATTGCTCATTGCTAATTGCTTAAAGCTGCATTGCCAGCGCAATCATCACAGGCAGCGTGATTATGGATACGAGACTGCTCATTGCAACGATTTTTGAAGCCGTGCCGGAGCTTTTTCCGTACTTTACGGAGAACATAACCGTATTTGTTGCGCTTGGAGCTGCGGCGGCAATAGTACAGGCAACAGCCGTTGTATAGTCGAGATTTATAAGCTTGAAGAAGCCCAGCATCAAAAGGGGAACGGCTATAAGCCTTATAAGGATTATGATATACTGCTCCTTAAGCTTAAACATATTTTTTATGTCCGTATTTGCAATATACGTGCCTAAAATAAGCATTGCCAAGGGCGTATTCAAATCGGCGATATAGCCTATAGGCTTTGTGATTATCTCCGGCAAATTCACCGACAAAAGAAACAGGGGAAGACCGATTATAACGGAAATTATCCCCGGACTTAATATTATTGATTTAAAATTAAACTTATAGTGCTTGCTCTTGTTCATAAGCCATATGCCGTGGGTAAAGGCGAGAACGTTAAGGACTATCACTGCGCTTGAGCCCAAAAACACGCCTTCCGAGCCCAACACGGCGTTTGTCAAAGGAAGCGCCATATATCCCACGTTGCCGTAAACCGAGGCAAATTTATAAACGGGACTGTCGTTGTCCTCTTTATTGTTGAAAAAGGGAGTCGCTAAAATTATTCCCGCAAAATGGGCCAGAAACGAGCATCCCAAGGCAGTAAAAAATCCCTTTGCCGCGCTTTCGGAAAAGCTTGTGTCCAAAAATGAATTTACAATCATACAGGG
>JAJQGK010000051.1 GCA_021200555.1 Clostridiales bacterium
TTTCTTCATTTGGTTCTTTCTTCACTTCTCCCTTTGTTCAGTTTTCAGGGTGTATTAAAATCCCTTCAGTGAAACGCACCTTTAGCTCAGTTGGTAGAGCACCTGACTCTTAATCAGGGTGCCCAGGGTTCGAGTCCCTGAAGGTGCACCATATTTGGCCCGTTGGTCAAGTGGCCTAAGACTCCGGCCTCTCACGCCGGCAACAGCGGTTCGAATCCGCTACGGGTCACCATTTAATTGGAAAGTTATCAGTAGCTTTGTCTACATGATAATATAGACGGTGTCTTTGGCGCAAAGGTTCCACCTGTTCCCATCCCGAACACAGTAGTTAAGCTTTGCAGTGCCGACAATACTTGGTTGGAAGCGACCCGGGAAGATAGGGCGATGCCGTCACAAACACCGGACTGTTAAAAGTCCGGTATAAAATATTCCTCAATAGCTCAGTCGGTAGAGCATTCGGCTGTTAACCGAAGGGTCGTTGGTTCGAGTCCAACTTGGGGAGCCAAAAAATCCTTCTGCGATTGCAGAGGGGTTTTTGTTTATATTAAAAAATCAGTTTGTAACTAAGTAACTACCGGTTAAATCGCCCCAAACATTATCGCTGCCGCCTGCTTGATTTTAATAAGGGGGCAAAGCTACATTGTAAAGGTTTTCGGCGGTGTATTATCCTGCTGATGAAAAAATCAAGCGGGTAAATTCTCAAAGTAAATGCAACAGCAAAGGAGAAGCCTTTAGTGTGAGAAAGCGGTGGCGTTTAGCATGAGAAAGCGGTGGCGTTTAGTGTGAGAAAAAGGAAGAAAAATCGAAGCAAATGAGCAAAAAAAAACGGCAAAAATCGGCATAACAAACAAGCCTGAGAAACGAATTTCTCAGACTTAATGCAGCTAATGATTTCACCGAGAAAAATTAAACGGCTGCTGAATTTTTGAGCCGAGCGGAAGTCTGAGAAACGATGTCATGTGAAAAATATAGCGTCGGCAGTATTGATAAATTTTTGCTTTTGAAAGGTCGGAACGCTGAAGCAAGTGATTTTCAGACTTTTCGAGAGATAACCTTTCAATGTCGTACTTTTTATATTCATTCGGTGTATATGGCAATATTATCAAAAATATCCGGAAAAACGCCGCGCAGGAAAAACCGGTAGTCAGGACAATCCGACGCAGTTTCATATTCCCGTTTGATTGTTTCTTTTAACCAATTCCTTGATTTATCGGATAATTCACAGTATCGGGTTATTGTAATCAAATTTTCTCGTTCCGCTTGAAGAATGGCTTCATAAGCGTCGGGTATAAATTCTGTTCCGCTGACTTTAACCGGCTTATTGCAGGCAACCGCATCCGGAATTTGAAGCGGAAAGTGCGAATCAACAATTTCCTCTGCGAAATAAATGTAACCGGACGCACCCTTATATGTGCTTTCGAGAGCATTGGGATAATATTCTGTAATCCTTTGACGTCCATCCTTATCAAAACCATAGGGAGCCCATTTATGCCACTTCCCGTCATATGGGAAATCCATTTTTTTTACAGTACCTTTCTACTGCATTACTTAAGTAAACAAGAACATTTTCTCTTTTTTAGAAAAATAAAGCAGAGGAACCCCGTGATTTGAAATTCGAGGCTCCGGCTCCGTAATATTATTTACAGATGAAGCATGATAGTACATTGCCGATCCCCTCCAACAGATTGATTTGCCGATAATTTTATTATGTATAATTATAGTTAATCCTGCGAGGAAAAACAATAGAAAAAGAATTATTTGCTTCTGTTTTTCAATTCGGTAATTCCGTCTTGATTTTTACGGAGTATTATTGTATATTGATTGTACAGATAAAATCGGAAGCATGTTCGGAGCCAATCGGGATAAGCCAAAAAAATAAAAATTCGGATTTTAATTATTAGGTAAGCACTGATTAAATCGAGTGCGACGGATGCTTCGAGGATTTTTTGCAAGACAAGGAACAAAGCGCAAGGAATACTGGCGTATCTCGAGCATTTGTGACGATGTATTGCGGAAAATAATCAAGCAGGCGGCGTGCTCAGCCGTCAGGCGTGATTTAATCAGTGGTTACCTAAGTTGATGACGCTGTAATACAGGAGCAATGCTGTTTTGAGGTGGTTTTTTTGCGCAGGCGTATTTTTGAAATTATAGAGCCGTCCGAAAATGGGAACAAATTGAGCAAAATTTATGATTTTGTAATGATCGGTGTCATAATCGCAAGCATTGTTCCACTTGCCTTTAAGACGTCAAATGCTGTATTTGATTGGATTGATTATATCAGCGTTGCGATTTTTATAATTGATTATATTTTGCGGCTTATTACGGCTGATTTAAAGCTGGGAAAATCGGTCGGATCCTTTTTCCTGTACCCGTTTACGCCTATGGCAATTGTGGATTTGCTGTCAATTTTGCCGTCTTTGACAGCGTTAAACGGCGGATTTAAGCTGCTTAAGCTTTTCAGACTGCTGCGTTCGCTTAAAGTGCTGCGAACCTTTAAATTTTTAAGATACTCAAAAAGCTTTGAAATTATTGTAAACGTATTTAAGAAGCAGAAAAAGGTTTTGATTGCCGTGGGATCTTTGGCAGCCGCATATATTCTGATTTCCGCTTTGATTATTTATAATGTGGAGCCTGACTCCTTTAATAATTTTTTCGACGCAATTTATTGGGCGACCGTGTCTCTCACCACTGTGGGATACGGGGACATTTATCCGGTAACGGTTGTGGGAAGAATTGTTACAATGCTGTCCTCCCTGTTTGGTATAGCGGTTATCGCTCTTCCCGCCGGCGTGATCACGGCAGGCTATATGGCTGAAATTAACGGCGAGGACAACAGAAATGATTAAGTAAATGCCGATTAAGTTATGACTGAAGGCTGCGTACTCAGCCTGCTTGATCATTGTCCGCAATATGCTGACTCAAAGCCCGCATGTAGTTTTTTTTCGGTTTACTGCCTGAAAACACTTTGAGTATCCGGTATAATGATGTTTGAAACAACTGTATTTCGGATTTCAAATAATAAAAAAGAGGGCAGTCTGAGCTGTCCTCTTTGTTATGGTCGGAGTGACGGGATTCGAACCCATGGCCTCTTGGTCCCGAACCAAGCGCGATACCAAACTTCGCCACACCCCGAATAATAATACCTTAGGAAAATTAACACCTTTGAATTATATAATAAAATCAAATTAAAATCAAGTCTTTAAATTATATTTGTCATTTCTTTTTTACGAATGTATAAAAATACAGAAAACAGCGTATAAATAGCCATAATATACAATAAGATATGCATACTTCCTTTAAATTTTGCCAAATTGGGTATTGCAAAATTGACGGTGCAGTAATATAATAGTCCATAGAAAAATCCGAAGCGACGCTTGCTGCACAGGGTTTTGATTTTTGAACTGCGGCTTGGTTGTTTCTTGATTGTTATATTGTTTGTAAATAAGAGCCGGTTTGCGGCGGAATGGAGATAAATATGGATAAAAAAGATATTAAAAAGGTTGTCCTTGCGTACTCGGGCGGACTTGACACTTCGATTATCATCCCCTGGCTTAAGGAAAATTACAATAATTGCGAGGTTATAGCCGTATCCGGCGACGTGGGACAGGGTACGGAGCTTGACGGTCTTGAGGAAAAGGCAAAGAAAACAGGCGCGTCAAAGCTTTATGTTCTTGACCTCAAGGAGAAATTTATTACAGATTATATTTATCCTACGGTTAAAGCCGGCGCCGTTTACGAGGGCGATTATCTTTTGGGAACCTCTTTTGCCCGTCCCATCATTGCAAAGGAAATTGTTGAAATTGCGAAAAAAGAGGGCGCAGACGCCATTTGTCACGGTTGCACGGGTAAGGGAAACGATCAGGTTCGTTTTGAGCTGACAATAAAAGCCTTCGCACCCGATCTTGCCATTATCGCTCCGTGGAGAGAGTGGAGCATTAAATCCCGTGAGGAGGAAATAGAATACGCCGAGGCGCACAATATTCCTTTGAAGATTAACCGTGAGACGAATTATTCAAAGGATAAAAACCTTTGGCACCTTTCTCATGAGGGACTTGATCTTGAGGATCCCGCAAACGAGCCTCAATATTTAAAGGATGGCTTCCTTGAGATGGGCGTTGCTCCCGAAGCCGCACCCGATAAGCCCACGTACGTTACAATTCACTTTGAAAAGGGCGTTCCCACCGCTATTGACGGTCAGGAGCTGGGTGCAGTGGAAATGCTTGAAAAGCTTAACAAGCTTGGCGGCGAAAACGGTATCGGACTTGCCGATCTCGTTGAAAACAGACTTGTGGGTATGAAGTCCAGGGGCGTTTATGAAACCCCCGGCGGAACAATCCTTTACAGAGCGCATCAGGTGCTTGAAACTCTTTGCCTTGACAGAGATACTCAGCATTATAAGGAGCTTGTGGCTCAGAAGTATGCGGAGCTTGTATATTTCGGTCAGTGGTTTACTCCCTTGAGAGAGTCCCTTGCGGCGTTTGTTGACAAAACACAGGAAACGGTTACAGGCGACGTTAAGCTGAAGCTCTATAAGGGCAACATTATAAACGCAGGCACAACCTCGCCCTATTCACTTTACAGCGAAGAGGTTGCAACCTTTGACGAGGATAACGTCTATAATCAGGCGGACGCAACAGGATTTATCAATCTGTTCGGACTTCCCATTAAGGTTAAGGCAAAGCTGTCTCAGGAATGGGATAAAAACGACAAATAAGAAGTAAGATGATTGGATGACCGGTGAAAAAATTCTGACATCCGACAAAAAGAATAGAATTGAACTTTTGGACGGCTTGCGGGGTCTTGCAGTCGTCCTTATGGTTTTGCATCACTTTCTGTACGATCTTACCGAATTTGCGGGACTGCCCAAGTATTTTTTTACAAATCCCGTATTTGATGTTCTTCATTATATCTTTGCGTCGGTTTTTGTGATTATCTGCGGTATATCTTCGGACTTTTCCCGAAGCAACATAAAGCGGGGGCTGAAAACGACTGTAGCGGCGCTGATTATTTCTGCGGTTACAATTGCCATGGACACTCCAATTATTTTCGGCGTTCTCCATATGCTGGCGTTTTGTATGCTATTTTACGGTATAACTCAAAGGCTTTGGGAGAAAATTCCCGGCATTTCTTTGATGATTGGATGTATCGTTTTCGGCGTTTTGTCGGTTGTGCTGCTTAACACCGTTGAAACGGACTCTCACTACCTTTGGATTTTCGGCTGGGATTATTCCGGCTTTGTAAGCTACGATTACTTCCCGCTGTTCCCGTGGCTGTTCATATTTATGTTCGGAACCGTTCTGGGGCGTTATATCAGGGACAACCGCTTTCCCGATTGGTTTTACAGAGCGAAAATGCCGGTATTTTCAACCGTGGGCAGGTACTCCCTTATAATATACATGGTTCATCAGCCCATTCTTTACGGCATTACAATGATTATTAAGCTGTTTGTTTGATTGCTTGTAACATAACAAAAAACCCTCTCAAAATCGAGAGGGCTTTGATTTTACCGCTGTTTATCAGGTCTGGAGACTGAGTCTGATTGAATTGATAATGTTTATGAACCACTCAAGAATGTTGTGAACAAGCACAATCAGAGATGAGAACAAATTGGAGCTGCTCTCGTCCATGGTTACATAAACCGTAATCGTGGTGTCGGCGTTGATGTCGGAAATTGTATAAACGCCGTGAACATCAGGCTCAATACCGACCATATCAACCTCAACAATGGTAAACGTGTCGGTATAACCCTCGTCAGCCTCAACCGTGAATTTAAAATCCTCTCCGGGGAGAACATACTGAGTATATCCGTCAACGGGAACAATGTTCAAGCCGGAGCTTTTAATGTCAAATTCAACATAGTAGGTCTGATAATCGCCGGTCGCTGCAGAAGTGCAAACGGCAAGAACGGAAAAAGAGAGAATTAATGCAAGAAGCACCGAAACAGCCTTTTTCATTATTATAACCTCCATCCGGAAATATTTAATCAAGTTCCATTATAACTGTAAACGATGCTAAAATCAAGAGTTTTTTTGTGAATAATTTTCAAATTTATCCTGTGCGTCGGTTCCGAGCGAGTTTATCGGCAGCTGCTCAAGGAAATATTTGAGAAATTTTCCATAAAATGCGTTTTATTTCGATTGTGAAAAAATTGTTTGACTTTTTTGGAGATTATTTTTATAATATTTGTTGACAATTGACCTGAAGATGTAGTATAGTATTAGGGTAAAAAGGCATTTATACCTAAAAAAACTTTATGGAATAGGAGAGGTTTTATGGCTAACAATGACAATGAAACCGTTCAAATGGTTGATGATGGAAATACTGCCGCCGGCAGTGATGAAACAACGATGATTATCGACAGCGACGCCGCAGAAGTTCCTGCCGTTAAGACGAAAAAGGAACTGAAGCAGGAGCGCAAGGATCTTAAGAAGCACAAAAAGGAAGTAAAAAAGGATGCGAAGAGACATTCCGCAACCACCACAAAGGCGGAGAGATTCTGGATGGTGGTTCTGAGACTTTTCGTTATCGTAATGATGATTGCCTGCGTTGTTCTTTTGGTTAGAACCTACAACAACATATCCGACTTGGCGTCCGGTACGAGCAGCTCCGATTCCTCGTCCTCCTCGTCAAGCGGCAGCTCATCAAGCACATCGAGTACTTCAACCTCAAACACAACAAGCACGTCAACTTCCACAAGCACGGGCAGCAATTCAAGTGATACTTCAAGCGATGCGTCCGACACTTCCGCCGATACGGACTCTTCAGGCGACAACGCAGACAGCAGCGGCACCGCTGCGGGCGATCTCTCAACGAAAGAGGGCATTGTTGAGTATTACAAAACAGCTTACTCCAATGCAATTTCAAACGCTTCCTCTGCAACGAAGTATTACGACAACACCTTGAATTATAACGATTACCTTGACATAGGCGGAAACTCCACTCTTGAAAGTGTTGCAAAAACTCTTATGAGCACGTTTATGAAGGAAGACACAACCGAGTATACATATACCGGTTCCGATATAGAGGCAAATCTTCCTCCTTCAGGTTCAAATGTCAGCGGTCTTACGGCTGATATGATTTCAGAGGCAACCTGCACAGAGGACGGCGACAATTATATCATCACTCTTACAATCAACAGCACAGAGGATAATTACGATACCGGCTCCATGACGGGCAATCTTGTAAGCATTATCAACGAGCAGTCCGTTACGGACGCTGCCGGCTCTCTTGTAACCCTCAGCGGTCTTGAGAACAGATATATCGGTGCTACTGTAACAGCTACGGTAGAGAAGTCAACGGGCAACCTTATAAACCTTGAAACAGATGTACCCTCATATATGTGCTTCGGCGAGGCAAAGGTGCTTATCGTCTCTGTTCAGGATGTTTCCATAGGACTTGAATATCTCCAGAAGTGGAGAATTGAGTATTAATCCGCTCAAGTCATTACGGACAAAAAATTAAAAACATATAAAAGCAGTCGGTTTTTCCGGCTGTTTTTTACTTTATCCATTGAAATCGTGAGAAAACGGTGTTATAATTTTATCCAAGACTTTTTTATTAAGGTGAATGAAATGAAAATATCCGAATTGTTAGCCAAAAAAATACCGACTCTCTCTTTTGAGGTTTTTCCTCCGAAGACAAGCAGCAAATACGAAACCGTTAAGGCTGCCACGTCCGCAATAGCCAAGCTTAAGCCCGATTATATGAGCGTGACCTGCGGCGCCGGAGGGAAGACTGATATTTACACGGCGGATATTGCCGCATCTCTCGGCAGCGAACACAGCGTAACGTCCATAGCCCATATGACCTGTGTGGGAACGTCCAAGGCAGATGCGAAAAGAAGAATAAAAGAGCTTGAGGATTTGGGCATTGAAAATGTTTTCGGACTCAGAGGAGACATCCCCGAAGGCTTTGATATGGCGGGCTGTGATTTTCAGCACGCTTCGGAGCTTATCGCCTACATAAAAAGCATATCCGATATATGCGTAGGCGGTGCTTGTTATCCTGAGGGACATCCGGAATCGGCGAATATTTACGAAGATATCGGGCATATAAGGGAAAAGGTTGACGCAGGCTGCGAGTTCCTCACCACTCAGATGTTTTTTGACAACAATATTTTTTACAAATACCTGTGCAAGCTTCGTGATGCGGGAATTAACGTGCCTGTTGCAGCGGGAATAATGCCCGTTACGAACGCCGCTCAAATGGAGCATATTTGCAGCCTTTCGGGAGCTTATATTCCCTCACGCTTTATAAATATCCTTGACCGCTTCGGATCGGATCCTGATGCAATGAAGCAGGCGGGCATAATTTACGCAACGGAGCAAATTGTGGATTTGCTGGCAAACGGAGTAAACGCCATTCATGTTTACTCTATGAACAAGCCCGACGTGGCGGCGAAAATACAGGAAAATCTGTCCTGCATTGTACCGTCCGCAAAGAAATAAAGTGAAGGTTTTGATTTAATTGGATATAAGAGAAAAAATTAAACGTGGATTTACGTTTTTTGACGGCGGAACGGGAACGGTTCTTCAGAAAAAGGGTTTGCTGCCCGGAGAGCTTCCCGAGGAGTGGAACTTGACTCACCCCGCAGAAATTGCGGATTTGCACCTGTCATACATCAATGCGGGATGTCATATTATAAACGCCAACACCTTCGGCGCAAACATTTTAAAATTCGACAAGGAAAAGCTTAAGGCGGTAATTTTCGCTGCGGCGGAAAATGCTCAAAAAGCAAGACGGCTCAGCGGACGGGACGATGTCTACATTGCTTTAGACATAGGACCTACGGGAAAGCTTCTTAAGCCCTTCGGCGAGTTGGATTTTGAGGACGCCGTTGCTATCTTTGCCGAAACGGTGAAAATTGCGGCGGGCCTGGGCTTTGATCTCATTAACATTGAAACAATGACCGATTCCTACGAAACAAAAGCGGCTGTGCTGGCGGCGAAGGAAAACAGCGATTTGCCTGTCTTTGCAACAAACGTATACAACGAAAGGGGCAAGCTTATGACCGGAGCAGACGTTCCCGCCATGGTCGCAACTCTTGAAGGTCTCGGAGTTGACGCTTTGGGCTTGAATTGCTCTCTGGGACCCAAGGAAATGAAGGATCTTGTGCCCGTGTTCTACGAGTACGCCTCCGTTCCCGTTATAGTCAGCCCCAATGCCGGTTTGCCCGTAACCGTTGACGGAGAGACGGTTTACAACGTTCATCCCGAGGATTTCAGCGATGAAATGGTTGAGATTGCAAAAAGAGGAGCCGTGATTTTAGGCGGATGCTGCGGCACGACTCCCGAATACATAAAGATGCTTACGGAAAAGGTAAAAAGGCTTGCTCCCCGTCCCGTATGCGGCAGGAACAAAACTCTCGTTTCATCCTATGACCATGCGGTGGAAATAGGCAAAAAGCCGGTTATCATCGGCGAGAGGATCAACCCCACCGGCAAAAAGCTTTTTAAAGAGGCTTTGAAAAATCACGACATCGATTATATTTTAAACGAGGGCTTTACACAGCAGGAGGCGGGAGCGCATATCCTTGACGTAAACGTGGGGCTGCCGGAGATTGACGAGCCGAAAATACTTACGGAGACGGTGACGGAGCTTCAGTCCGTCATAAATCTTCCGCTTCAAATAGACACCTCCGATATTGCCGCCATGGAGCAGGCGATGAGACTGTACAACGGCAAGCCTATGGTAAATTCCGTCAACGGCAAGCAGGAGATTATGGACAGCGTTTTTCCTCTTGTGAAAAAATACGGCGGAGTTGTGGTAGGGCTTACTCTTGATGAGGATGGAATACCTGCGACAGCCGAGGGCAGAGTTAAAATTGCGGAAAAAATTTATTCCGAGGGCGAAAAATACGGCATTGCCAAAAAGGATATAGTGATAGACCCGCTGACATTGACCGTAAGCACCGGAAGTGACAACGGAAAGGTGACCCTTGACGCCGTTAAAGCCGTTCACGATATGGGCGGGAATACCGTTTTGGGTGTTTCAAACGTATCCTTCGGACTGCCGGACAGAGCGGGCATAAATTCAATCTTTTACACCCTGGCTTTAAACGCCGGATTGAGCAGCGCAATCATCAACCCGAAATCAAGGGATATGATGAGAGCTTATTACAGCTTTTGCGTTCTTATGGGCTATGACGATAATTTCAGCGAGTACATAGCCTTTGCGTCGGAAAATGAGGAGAAAAAGCCCGCCAATGAGGAAAAGGAAAGCGACCCGAAGACCTCCTTGAAAAATGCCGTTCTCAAGGGCTTGTGCGACAAGGCGGAGCGGGAGACGGAGAAGCTTTTAGCCGAAAACCAACCTACGGAAATCATAGACGGCATCTTAATTCCCGCATTGGACGAAGTTGGACAGGGCTTTGAGAGCAACAAAATATTCCTCCCACAGCTTTTAATGAGCGCAGAGGCGGCGGGAAAGGCGTTTGACGTCATAAAACTTGCCATAAAATCAAAGGGCGGCGAAACCGTTAAAAAGGGAACTGTGGCGCTTGCAACGGTTAAAGGGGATATTCACGACATCGGAAAAAATATCGTGAAGGTGATACTCGAAAATTACGGCTTTGAAGTTATAGATTTGGGCAAGGACGTTCCGCCGGAGGACGTGGTGCGGTGCGTAAAGACAAACGGGCTGAAGCTCTGCGGCTTGTCGGCTCTTATGACCTCAACCGTGCCGGCAATGGAGGAGACGATAAAGCTCCTTAATAAGGAAACGCCGGAGTGCAAAGTCGTGGTGGGCGGAGCGGTGCTTACTCAGGAATACGCCGATATGATAGGCGCGGACAAGTACGCCAAGGACGCCATGGAAACCGTAAGATATGCGGAGGAGATTTTCGGGTAGAATTTCCGTTAAAACCGCAATAATTTCCGCAATTGATAAAAATTTTTCAAAAAGTACTTGCAAAATCGAAAACCCTGTGCTATACTCAATTAAACAAATGAAAATTTTACGAAAAGAGTTGACAAGAGCAATGAATTGCGGTACAATCACTGAGCAAGCAAGCAAGCAAGCAAGCAAGCAAGCAAGCAAGCAAGCAAGCAAGCAAGCACTAATACTGTAATTTATTCTTTTTCGACAATTTAGTAATTACGCATGGCTTTAGGCAGCTTAACCTGCCTTTGGCTGTGTTTTTTTATTTGTGTAAATTTTTAGGAGGAATTTTTATGTCAAAAATTTCAAGAACAAAAAGACTTCTCAGCGTTATCTTATCCCTTCTGTTGATTTTATCATCCGTGCCTTTGATATTGACAGCCTCCGCGGCAACATCATATACATCCGGCTATTTGACCTATACCGTATCAAACGGCGAAGCCACTATAACCGATTGTAAAACTACAATCAGCGGTTCTTATACAATTCCCGACACCTTAGGCGGTTATCCCGTAACCTCAATCGGCGGTTTTGCATTTGCATCGTGTGCATCCCTTAAGAGGATAACTATTCCGGATGGTGTGACCTCAATCGGCGGCTATGCATTTTCCAGCTGTACATCCCTTAAAACAGTAACATTAGGCATCAATGTAACATTGATTGATGGTGGGGCATTTTCCGGCTGCACATCCCTTACAAGCATAACTATTCCCGACAGCGTGACATCAATCGACAGTGGGGCATTTTCCCGTTGCACATCCCTCACAGGCATAACGGTTGATGAAGACAATGAATATTATTCAAACGATGAGTATGGAGTATTATTTAATAAGGATAAAACAGAGCTGGTTCAATTTCCCGCAGGAAGCAGTTTAATATCCTATTCAATTCCCAACGGTGTAACCTCAATTGGTATGTATGCATTTTGCTACTGCGAATCCCTTACAAGCGTAACCATACCCGACAGCGTAACTTCAATTGACGCTTATGCATTTGAATACTGCACCTCCCTTACAAGCATAGAAATTTCTGACAGTGTAACCACAATTGACGGTTTTGCATTTTATCACTGTACATCCCTTGCAAGCATAACCATTCCCGACAGTGTAACCTCAATCGACGGCTATGCATTTGAATACTGCACCTCCCTTGCAAGCATAACCATTCCCGACAGTGTAACCACAATCGGTAGCGGTGCATTTTACGGCTGTACATCCCTTGAAAACATAACAGTTCCCGACAGCATAACCTCAATCGGCGCGGCTGCATTTTCCGACACATCATATTATAACAATGACTCCAACTGGGAAGACGGAATACTGTACATAGATAATTATCTTATAGCAGCTCAAGCAAGCATCAGCGGCAGCTATGAGATTAAAGATGGAACAAAAACAATAGCAGATCAAGCATTTTCCGGATGCACATCTCTTGCAAGCATAACCATTCCCGACAGTGTAACCACAATCGGCGAGATGGCATTTTACAACTGTACATCCCTTGAAAACATAACCATACCTGACAGCGTGATATCAACCGGATGGGATGCGTTTTATAATACCGCATATTATAACGATGACTCCAACTGGGAAGACGGAGTGCTGTATATAGGCAGTCATCTTATTGCTGCTCAAACAAGCATCAGTGGCAGATATGAAATAAAAGACGGAACAATAACAATAGCAGATTATGCATTTTACGAATGCATGTCCCTTGAAAGCATAACAATTCCCGACAGTGTAACCTCAATCGGCATGTATGCATTTTACAACTGTTATGCCCTTGCAAGCATTGAGATTCCCGACAGTGTAACTGAAATCGGCATTTATACATTTTTCCGCTGCACATCCCTTACAAATGTAACAATTCCGGACAGCGTAGCTTCAATCGGCGAGGCTGGATTTGCCTGGTGTGAATCCCTGACAAGCATAACTATCCCTGACAGCGTAACCTCAATCGGCGATTATGCATTTTATGTCTGTACATCCCTTAAAAGCGTGACTATCCCCGGCAGTGTAACCTCAATTGGCATTAAGGCTTTTGGGTATGATTACGACAATGATAACGATACATATGTTTTAATTGACGGCTTTGCAATTTACGGTTATGAAGGTACTGTTGCTCAGACTTACGCCAACGAGAATGGTATAACATTTATTCCATTAGATGAAAACGGCGAACCTATAACTGAGCTGACCACGGAAGAGCCGACAACAGAAGAGCCGACCACGGCAGAGCCGACAACAGAAGAGCCTACCACGGAAGAGCCGACCACGGAAGAGCCCACAACAGAGGAACCAACTACAGCCGAACCCACGACAGAGGAGCCGACATCAGAGGAACCTACCACAGCCGAGCCCACCACGGCAGAACCTACCACAGCTGAACCCACTACAAACGCTCCCGAATTTGCGGCAAATGATGAGTCGGTAGTCATTGATGAGGCGAA
>JAJQGK010000048.1 GCA_021200555.1 Clostridiales bacterium
GTTTTACTACCTTATGGAATTACACTACTCTCAAACCGTAAGAGATACATTTTTAAAAGTTCCGTAGTTTTACTACCTTATGGAATTACACTACTCTCAAACTTGTCAAGTAGTTTTTTTTAAATTTTTTAAAGTTTTACTACCTTATGGAATTACACTACTCTCAAACTTGGATGATTGCATCAATGCAATCAATGAAGTTTTACTACCTTATGGAATTACACTACTCTCAAACAATAGCGTCGATTAAATAATCACCCGCCAGGTTTTACTACCTTATGGAATTACACTACTCTCAAACGACGGTATGGATAATATCCGCCTCGTCAATGTTTTACTACCTTATGGAATTACACTACTCTCAAACTAAAGGAGATGTTTACTATGTTTGTTCTTGTTTTACTACCTTATGGAATTACACTACTCTCAAACAAAAACAGAGTTGATTATACGAAAAAAAGCCGTTTTACTACCTTATGGAATTACACTACTCTCAAACCACGAATGCCACCATATTGTATGCGTTTGTGTTTTACTACCTTATGGAATTACACTACTCTCAAACGATTTGGGTACACGATTAGAATTGACCATGGTTTTACTACCTTATGGAATTACACTACTCTCAAACAATCAGGCTTTGGTTGATTACATGATTAAGGTTTTACTACCTTATGGAATTACACTACTCTCAAACGAAGCCGGTGCACCATTATTGTGGTCAGCGTTTTACTACCTTATGGAATTACACTACTCTCAAACAATAATTGCACACACGGGATCCGCCGATTTGTTTTACTACCTTATGGAATTACACTACTCTCAAACAAAATATGCACCATATCTGTACCCATCCCGGTTTTACTACCTTATGGAATTACACTACTCTCAAACATATCTTCGCGGTCGGATATCCACATATTCGTTTTACTACCTTATGGAATTACACTACTCTCAAACTCAAAGGGTGTTATATGATTAACTATTCAGGTTTTACTACCTTATGGAATTACACTACTCTCAAACGATTGCCGCTGCAATTGTTTCTGTTGTTGTTGTTTTACTACCTTATGGAATTACACTACTCTCAAACAATTGCTGCTGTAATTGTTTCTGTTGTTGTGTTTTACTACCTTATGGAATTACACTACTCTCAAACAAACCGTGGGAAATTAGGGAAAAAGATTGGTTTTACTACCTTATGGAATTACACTACTCTCAAACCAGCGCACGTATCAACGGTGAAATTGGCGGGTTTTACTACCTTATGGAATTACACTACTCTCAAACATATTTAATGATAATATATTGCTGAAAAAGTTTTACTACCTTATGGAATTACACTACTCTCAAACCTAATTCCTTGTAGATTACCATTCTCATTTGTTTTACTACCTTATGGAATTACACTACTCTCAAACTACCCAATGAGGTATATCGTTCCTGTGAAGTTTTACTACCTTATGGAATTACACTACTCTCAAACGCTTTTATTAATGATTTTGATTATTTTGTGTTTTACTACCTTATGGAATTACACTACTCTCAAACGTCGCCGTTCGTCTATTGCGCCGTCGAAAGGTTTTACTACCTTATGGAATTACACTACTCTCAAACTTCCCCGCTACGGCGTGAACGCCGTAGTAGTTTTACTACCTTATGGAATTACACTACTCTCAAACCTGCTGCCGCACGGTAATTTCGTGCACGGTGTTTTACTACCTTATGGAATTACACTACTCTCAAACCGCTGTAGAGCAATATCTCATCGCTGGCATGTTTTACTACCTTATGGAATTACACTACTCTCAAACTTTGTTGGTTTTGCAGATATGCCCTTGCTGTTTTACTACCTTATGGAATTACACTACTCTCAAACGCCATTGATGCGGGCGGCAAATAAATAATTGTTTTACTACCTTATGGAATTACACTACTCTCAAACAATATCGTACATTTTGTACCTCCTTTAAGGTTTTACTACCTTATGGAATTACACTACTCTCAAACTTTATTTCTGCTTATCCCGGTTGGGAGTAGTTTTACTACCTTATGGAATTACACTACTCTCAAACAGTAGAAGACATTACACCGCCTTGAGCATAGTTTTACTACCTTATGGAATTACACTACTCTCAAACCCTTTTTGTTGTACTTGCTGTTTTTGTAATGTTTTACTACCTTATGGAATTACACTACTCTCAAACACTATCAGCAGCCATTACTCACACACGACTGTTTTACTACCTTATGGAATTACACTACTCTCAAACCTCAAATTTCAAAAAAAGGAAGTTCTCAACAAGGATACAACGGCCACTACACACCATTGGGCAACTCCATAAGATAATTGCAAAACACTCTATTACATTATTAGTATATCAAAGAATTTGCGGAGTGTCAACTATTTCACACAAATCATTGTCTATTATTGTAAGCGGAACAGAAAGATTTTTATAAATTTCAGCAGTAATATCCAATATAAATATTCTCAATTTCTTCAAACAGGCAAAATTACGCAGTTCCTTTATTTCATATTTGGAAAAATAATTCGACGGCAGCAACAAAACATAGCATTTTTTTGCATCGTATTTGCTGATAACGGACAAGTAATCGATAAGCTTTTCAATCATGCTTTCTCCGGACAGATCAGGAGTCAACGACTGCATTTTTAACAGTGACGCCAATTCAAAATCGCAATCGTATGTCAACTCAAAATCATACAATGTGTTTATTTGCTGCAAAACTTCAAGAATATTCGAATGAAGATTTGACAGCATTTCCGGCATTTCGACATTTATTAAATTGCATATGCCCGAATATAATTTTTTTATAAAAGCAGACGGAAATTCCAAACTGAAATAGTTAAACACGGTCAAGCAGTCATTTTTATACTTTATCGGATTGTTCCGGTATGAAAATATCAAATAATCGTTTTCGCAATTTGACATTAATTCATTTGCAATCTTTTGCAGTATTGCTTTGTTTTCAACGCACAAAACGGTTATATTGTCATTTTCGATACGCAGAGGATTCGACAATTCCTCAAACATCAATTTCATATTATCACCAATCTTGCGTCGGTGGCGACGACATCACTTTCGGCCGCACCGTTAAAACTTTCCATTTTGGAATACTGCTTTTCGGTAATAACAAGAACCTGAACCAACCCCTTTGCCGGGCGGTTTTTCCTAATTTCGTCTATAAATTTTTCAGAATATGTAGAATTAAGAGCAAGCTTAATATATACCGATTTCTGCATCATAACATATCCGCTTTTCAGCAATTTTCTTCTGAATTTAGCGTATTCCCTTCTGTCTGCCGTAGTTTCTGTTGGCAAATCAAAAAATACCAATACTCTCATAAATCTGTAACTCATTTCCTCACCTTAAAAAATTTAATAAGCGATACATCGCCGTTATCCAATGCATTCATCATGCTGTTTACATATATTTTTATAGTGTTAAGAAGCGTTTGTTTTCTGTCATCTATCAGAAATTCCTTATTCAGCAGCCCAAGAAGCGATTGCTTTTCTTCCTTTCCAAATTCAACAAGCGACATGGTTTTCACCTCATAATCAACGATGGGTCTGAAGGGTTCAATCAAATCGCAGCTTAAATTGTACTTATTGAACATATTGTCATGAAACAAACCAAGCTGGGTCAAACAGCCGCAGCATACCACCTCCCTGTTAATACAAGAAAGCAGTATACTGTAACCGTAATTCAAGGCGGCGTTTATTGCATTTTCACCGGAGCGGGAAAAAGACTTGCCGAATAAGCTGTTAAAATAAACCTTTGCGGCATGTCCCTCTCGATTGCTTGCGTCAAAAAATTCAATTTCCTCAACATAAGAAATCAGCTTTTCCCATTCAGGCAGGTTAAAACATTCCAAAACATATGCCTGGTTCCTGATTTTTTCGGCGACTATCTCAGTCCAAATCTGCTTTTTTACAAATTCATCCCAATTAATTTGAGATTTAAGCTTTAATGAACAGTCGTGACTCCCATAATAAGGCGTCAATTCCGAGATCGGGTTCTGCTTTTCGTCACAGAAAATAACCTTTATCTTCTTCTTAACCAATTCCGAAAGAAGAGCCGTTGTTATGGAGCAGGCGGTATTTTCGATTATCAGCAAGGTGATCTCGTCAATATGTACCCGCACGGTTTCGCTTCCGTCTCTTACAACCATATGGTTCAGCTTTAAATCTATTTTTGAAGGCCTTGAAACAACAACGGTTCTCCAACTCATATTTTTTCTCCTTTACAGCTCAATTTCGTTTTCAAACATACCTGTAATCGATTGGTTGATTAGCTTAATGCTGTTTTTCTCATTCAATATGCATGGTAACTTGGTTACACCGGCATTCCTTTTCTCACCAATCATGGTTAAATCGCCTAATGCGGCATTATTGCGGAGAATTAAAACTATCTGGTTTATCACATAGCACTGTTCGTACAGTGAAAGCTCAGAAAATACATTGTGTTTGCGTTCCAATTTTTCACCGAGAGCTGAGAATTTCCTTGAATATACCGTTCCCGTAAGCTTGTCCGTCAGCGTTTTGTACAGGTCAATATTTTCCTCACGGGTTATTTTATCGAACCTCGTCACCTCAAGGGGTTTCTTTTGCTCAGCACATTTTGCCAGGTAATTGGAAATCAATTTCATATATTTTTCCATATTTTCCGACAGAACCAGCTGAACGGCAGGTTTGCAAATTAGATAGCTTCCTGATTTTGCACTTATATTCATCCTGAAACCGTTTACGCTTAAAAGAGCGTTGTACTTAATCTTCGGGATAATAATGCGTATGTCGTTTTTCACCTCGGTGGGCTTTGGATAGGGACAGAAGCGTATGTACCCAATCGGATCCGCTTCATATTCCTGCAATTTATAATTATCCACAGGAATAAAGGCTTTAGTGAGCTTGCCCTTTTGGTTTTTGTATTCGGCAAGAGCGAAAAACGATGAACTCGCCTTATTGTACCCGCCGTATTTCGATATATCGGAAATCGGCGAATTTTTCTTTTGCGGCACTTGTCCTTTACCCTTTTTAAGAATAGTTTGCTTAAATAGTCCGCCGTGTTGACAGAAGGAATACCTTGTGACTGTGATATTGTTCTTTTTCATCACAGCGTCCACCGTGTCCTTAGTGGAATTTTCGCCCAACTTCCATGCTCCGTCAACATCGTATGCGAACATATGGTTCAAGCTCACCCTGCCCGTTTGGAGGTCTTTAATGAAAATCCTCCTGTTGTGCGTGAATTTGGTGTTGTAGACATTACCCACCACAATGTTTAAATAGGCGTCTTTGGCATGGTGCAAATCGTTTAATTCACGGCATTTTACATAACCGTATTCCTGCCTAAATTCCGAAACGAACCTTGCTTTGGAATAAACCACTTCCGTCTGCTCTTTCGGGTAAATGTTATAAATCAAGCCGCAAACTGCTTTTACACTTTGGTTAAGCTCCACTATCTGCCTTGAGATAAAGCCGTCCAACTCGTCATCGGTTAACGGTGTCGAACGCATAAGCCTGCTGTACTTCTTTTGACTGATCATCTTGTGGTCATACAAATCCTTCCACAGAGGATACATTTTTTCACGAACATCATGAGGCAGCGGATAATTATTTGATTTTATCTTATTATTATATGTTTTATCAACCAATACCCTGTTGTCAAGACTGTCGTCCTTAACCTTTGACTGAGGATAAATATGGTCGATGTCCCACATTTGCGTATTATACAAATCCGTCAATTCTATCGTTTTTCCGGTGTAAACGCACTTTCCTTTTTGAGTAAAATACAGGAACAGTCTGTCCCGTCTGAATTCGGACTCATCTGTTTTTGACTCCAATAAAGTGCAGAGTTCGGGTTCGGTTTTTCTGCAATCCTTATACAAGTCAAGCAGCTGCTGACGCCTTGACTTTGTTCTTTGCTTCACATCATCCGGATTTCGCGCAACCTCAACGAATATCTTTTTTGGAGGTTTACCGTTGATTTTCACAATTTCCTGCAACAACTGCATTGTTTGGTAAATCGGACGCTTAATCTTGGGAGACACATAAAGATTTTCAACCTGCTCCTTTAAACCGCCGAGACTCAGCGACTTGTTTTCCTCTTGAATTGCCTCCGTAAAGCTGTATGCGCTGCTCAACAGCTGCATAAGATTGTCGTTTGTTTCCCATAGTGCGCCGATGATGTCGGTATATTCACCCGTTTCTTTGATAACGGATTTTATCCCGCATAAAAGCTTTTCGGAGAGACTTCCCCAACCGCTGTATTTCAGCTTTGATATCGAAGCTATATCATCGTTGTCAAGCTTTGATGAATAGTATTTTTTAAGCCTGTTTTTTAACAGCTTCTTGTCATCGCCGAATATGGTTATGCTTTTTATAATTTCTTCTTTTTCCTCATAGGTCAGGTTAAAGCGTTCCAAATCCTTAAGCGGCTTTAAAGTATTTGTTATTCTGCCTTGGTCAACGCCGGTGATTTCAACCGAAGTATAGCCGTTGGATTTAAAAAATCCGGTAAGCTGCTTTTTGCCAATCTTTGTCCCCGATTGCAGCATATGGTTATAGAGCTGCTGTTTAAGACTGACGCTGATTTTGTCGCCGTTAACTCTGATATTATTTATTTCGTTCAGCACCATATATTTTGTATACAGCAAAGAGTTCTTCGGCAGCACATCCTCCATGGGCAAATATGTGCATTTAGCAGTCATCCGTCTGATGAAATTTTCCGCCGAAGCTTCGGCATCAACTATTTCATTAAAGTTCCAAGGATATATTTTTCCCTCTTGCCTTACAACCCATGAATGCTCTTTGCAATTGTTATTCAGCGGTCCCACATAGTAGGGAATGCGGAAATCAAAAATATCAATTATCTTTTGAGCGGCAGACTTCCCGCAATTCGGGTCAATCTCCGACAGAAAAGGCAGATATTGCTTTGCGTTATCAAGGATTTTTACGAGCTCAATTCTGTTCAGCTGCATGGGAATAACTCCGTTATCCTTTGATACGGCTTTGGGCATAAAAGTCCCCAATTCAATTTCGGAAAGCATACGCTTGTATTCTTCGTCATCGGTTTGGAAATTCTTAAAAACAGATTTTAAAAATTTGCAAAAATCCTCTTGTATGCAGGTTTGTTCAACAGGATTTTTTGCGTGCTTTGAATATGCGGCATAATTTGAAAGCTTATGCTCCGTATCGGAAAAAATCCTATATTTTTCCTCAGGGAAATACTCGTTTACAAAACGCTTCAACAAAGCTAAATCAGACTTATGCTTTTCGTAAACAGCTACCTTTGCCTCGCAAAGATAACGGGAGCCGTTTAAAATGTTGTCCAGCACGGCGCAGTCATAAATCTGTTTCGCAAGGGCTATCATCTGATATCTGTCGCCAAGGGATGACATCAGTATCGGCTCATCATTTTCAAAGCCCCCGTCAAATGAGACTGCTGTTTTCTCCATATCTCTGCAGCTTTCATCCGCATAAACCTCCGCTAATTTAGCGCTGCATCCGCACAGCATTGCAATAAGAGCCGATTTTTGTTTATCCTGCTTACACTCGAAAATTTTGATAATTTCCGTTTTTTTGGCTGTTTTGCTTATTGTTCTGTCACACATAATGCTTTTAATCTCTTCGGTTTTTTCATTTCCGAAAGAAATATCGTACTCGTAAGACAAATAATCATTAAAATTTTTCCATGCGCTTTCAAAAGACATTATTTCACCGTCAGCAAAATTATCAAAAAGAAAATGTCCTCTGTGCTTTATTAAGTGATGAACCGCCAAATATACCAAGCGAACATCATATTCCTTTTCATTGTGCAGCAGAGCTTTTCTGAGATGGTAGATTGTGGGAAATTCCTTGTAAAAATCAGCGTCGCTGTATTGCTCGTCATTAAACAGGGAATACTTGCCTGTAACCGTCTTATCTTCACTATACAAATTGCTTTCTTTCAGCCTTTGAAAAAAAGCCTCATCCTTTTGGCACACGGCATTATCAAATATAAGCTGCAAAAAAGCTATCCTGTCTCTTGTTCGGGCGGTGCGTCTGCGGTTGGTTCTGAATGCTCGCCTTTCCGCAGCCGTATTGCCGCCGTCAAATAAGCGAACGCCCCACATTGCTTTGCCGTTAAACTTCATAATTTTGTAATCGGTATCGGATACGGCCCAGCCCACCGAATCCGTACCAATATCAAGTCCTACATAATAATCACCGTTAATTCGCTTCTTTGCCATAAGATCACTCTCCTATTTTTATTTTTATCTTGACATTTTCAACTTTTTGGCTTATAATAAAAACAATCTCATTACTACCTTATGGGATTACACTACAAGTTCAAATAAAAATTTATTCAACTCGTTGGTTATCCAACAGCGCAGCGTGCGCATTTTTCAAAGACTTGCTATGCAGGTCTTTTGTTTTTTACATTACAAATTCAAAAAAAAGGTGAGCGTCATAAGCTTTTCGGCTCACCTTATAAAATCTGCGGGAGATTGTTTTAATCGGTAGTTGCATCAACCGCAATTTCAAATTTAAAGCAGGCGTTATCCTCATACCAAAGGGGGAAGTTGGTTCCCCAGACGTTATTCTGGAGGACATGGGCAATGCCGTCCTTATCGATATCCTCAAGCTGATTGTCGTATTCAAGGATTTTTCCCTTGCCTATTGAAATCAGAGGGCTGTGGAAATTTGTAAAGCGGTAAACGTTTTTATCGGTTTTCAGCTTGGAATACTGCACGGCGTGAAGGTTCCTGCCGCCGCCCCGAACCACCGTATTCGGATCGACGTCGGTTCCCGTTTTTCTCAATATAAAATCCCCGTGAGCCGGAAACATCCGCAGATAAACGGCTTCCGAAAGTCTGTTGGCATCCTTTTCAAACCACGACAGCTCTACAGACAAGCCCGTCTTCTCAAGCCTGTACACAAGCTGAATTATTCTCGGTGCTCCCAATTCGCTTGAGAGTATTCCGTCGCATTTAAGCTCAGCCAAAACAGCGGATTTGTCAATATAAAAAGCTCTGTTAAGCTTATACGCAAATCTGCCCGAAGGATACTGTCCGTTTATCTTATGGAGCTTGGGTCTTGCAAAATCCGGCACGGCCCAATACGCAGTTTTGTCAATGTTTCTGCTGTAACGGGTAAGCCACACATAATAATCAACGTCGTTAAAGGAACGGTATTCCGCTGCCGGCAGTTCATTTTCTCTTATTACGCTGTCGCCCTTAAAGCTGAGCTCTCCTATTCCTCCGCTGCTGTTTAATTTAAATTTCCAGCCGCCGGACTTAATCTCTTTAAAATCATACTCACGGCAATTTTCAAAATTCTCGGCCGATACAGGCTTTTCGGGTCTGAGAGCTTCCAGCGCATTTTTCGCTTCAATCCCGTGTTCATCGGAAAGAGCGTTTACGGCACTGTCGATATACTCTCTTTGCTCCGTCCAGCTTTTTTCTATGGCGGCATAAGCTCCTTTTTTATCTTCTTTCCTCGCCACAAGAAAATCCTTTTTCAGATAATGAGAATAATCCGCAAGGAAAATTTTTGAGTCCGCTCCCCATGTATGCTCGGCAATACACAGCAGGCAGTCCGAAAATTCCGCATACTCTCTGCTTCCTTTTTTCATTGAACCGTCCCGCAGCCATTTTGTCTTAAGCGTCATAAGCGTTCTGAGAGCGGCGGACTTATAAGGATCCGACGCTGCTCCGTGAATCCACGTATCGCCTATTTCCCCTTCAAACACGGGCAGAGAATTTCTTTTCTCCCAAATTATATCGGCGTACTCGTCAAGGGTTCCGCCCTCGGCGGTATATTCGGGAAAATCCTTTTCAATCTGACGGAGCCTTGCCTTTATTTTGTCGGGAGCGGGAACGCCTTTGTTGTCAAGGGAATGATCGATATAAAGAATTTCCTCAGTAAATTCACATTGAAACGCACCGCCGTATTCTCCCGAATATATGACCACGACCTCGCTGTCCCCGTCCTTCCAGAGAAAGCACTCGGGAACCTCGGGCATTGCGGACGCTCCGTTTACGCCTATATGCAGAAGCTTAATCCCGTGCTTTGCGAGAAGCCTTACAAGTCCCCTTGTATGACCGGGAACGTCTGTCATTTTTGCAGCAACCGTCTTTCTTCCTCTGATAACGTCAAGCCTGTCTGCGATTGAAAGTCCATAATCGAGGGTGTCTTCGTCAAGAAGCTCCGTGTGAACCGTGAAGGGCATTGCATGAGGAACGACATGTCCTCTTTCTATTGCCTGTTTCAGATATTCACGCTGCTTCACGGTGCCTTTATCCAATGTTTCCTTTAAAATCCACGAGCCGGTAGTCCAAACAAAGGATTTTTTATCGGAAGTATTAATATTGTCCGCCAGCTTTACCGCATCCGGAATAAACGACTCTATATACATACGTTTTATATTTTCCGCATAATCGGTAAACCCCAGATCCATATGAGTTTTTGATACCACAATAATCTTTTTCATAATCAAAATCCTTTTCTTAATTTATTTTTCGTTTTATGCCCCGTTATTCAATATTTTCGCCGCATTGAAAAAGTGATTTTTCAGAAACGGGGAGCTCCTCATTTGGTTATAATTTGCTAAATTCATTTTATCATATGCATTTTGGAAAATCAACAAAATAATTGTTGACAAGCACATATACAATTGTTTATAATACATATAAAGGAAGTGATACCATGAAAAAAATTGTATCGGTTGTTATGGCGGTTATTTTGGCGTGTTCATCATCGGTGCTGTACGCTTACGCATGCAACAATACGCTTAAAATTTCCGAAGACAACATCACTCACGAGGTCAGCGATATGCTTTACGGCGTATTCCTTGAGGACATCAGCTATGCCATTGACGGAGGTCTTTGCGCAAACTTGGCGGCAAACAATTCTTTTGAATACGAGTCCAACACCATGTACGCATGGCGCACGGACGGCGTTTCCGCAGAGGTTCTTTCAGAGGATTACATGAACGAAAACAACACAAACTACCTTTCGGTCAGCGGAACAGGCACAGTAAGCAATATCGGCTACGTAGAGTACTACGACGACTATACATGGACTATGAACGAGGAGAAAATGAATACTCCCGACATGGGCTTCTCCGAGGGCGAAACCTATACCGTTTCCATGTATTTCAAGAACATCGACTTTGAAGGCACTGTCAGCGTTTATCTCGATTCCGACTCCAACAAGGAGCCTGTTGAGCTTGATGTTTCACAGTGCGGGGACTGGACGCAGCTCACAGCCGAAATAACCTCAAAAGCAAGCGAGGACGGCGCTCTTACATTTACTATTGACGGCACGGGAACTCTTCTTATGGATTTCCTCTCCGTTATACCGCAGAGCAGTCACGGCTATGACAGCGACGAGTGGAAGTACACATCTCTCAGAGCAGACCTTTATCAGCTTCTTGAAGATATGCACCCAGCTTTTATCCGCTTCCCCGGCGGTTGCTTTGCCGAGGGCGACTCCTTCGACAATATTTATGACTGGAAAAACAGCGTTCTTCCCCTTACCGAACGCAAGCAGAATTACAATCTTTGGCAGGATTTGGCGGTTGACAGGTATTACAACAACTCCTATGAAATCGGTTATCATGAGTATTTGCAGCTCTGTGACGATTTGGGAGCCGAACCCGTTCCCGTATTCAGCGCAGGCGTTCTCTGTCAAGGCAGGGTATATCCTTATGAATCAATAGCCGTAGGCACGGAGGAATTTGAAGAGATTGTGCAGGATATTCTTGATTTCATAGAGTACTGCAACGGCGGTACCGACACATATTGGGGCGCGCTCAGAGCCGAAAACGGACACCCCGAAAGCTTTGATCTTGAATACATAGCCATAGGCAATGAAAACTGGGGCGATATTTACTGGGACAACTTTGCCGCCATTAAAGAGGCTATCAACGAAGCGTATCCCGAAATTCAAATAATAACCACATCAGGCACATGGCTTGACGGCGATGATTTCGACTATGCGTGGGAAACAGTCAACTCCCTTTATCCGGACACAATAGTTGACGAGCATTACTATACCATAGGCGGCTATCTCTTTGAAAACAACGATCGTTACGACAGCTATGACAGAGACGGCGGACAAGTATTTGTCGGTGAATATGCGGCTACAGCTGACGGCGTCGGCACAATGCAGACAAAGTGCAATCTTTGGTCGGCTATTGAAGAGGCAAGTTATATGACCGGCTTTGAACGGAACAGCGATATAGTTAAAATGACCTCCTATGCTCCCACGTTTGCCAAGATGAACGCCCAGTGCTGGACGATAAATGAGATTTGGTTCGACTCTCAAACGGTTGCACCTTCCCCCAGCTATTATGTTCAAATGCTATATTCCAACAACTTAGGCACGGAATATGTGGCAACGGAATATGACGATGACGACATTTATCAATCTATAACCGTTGACAGAGAAAATCAGATTATGTATGTCAAGATTGTAAACACCTCAAGCGTTGTAAAATCAGTCAACATAAAGCTTGACGGCTTCGGAAAAGTAACGGCTGCGGACGCTCAGGTTCTTACGTCTTATACAAAACGAGCCTGCAACACCATCGGGAACATAACCACAGTTCCCACCGAAAAGAGCCTTATCACAAACAGCAAGGGCTTGGTTTACACCGCATCGGGTTACTCTGTAAACGTTATCCGCATAGCATACGGTGACGGCGATATTGACAGCATATATCATCTGCCGGATATGCCCGAAACGACTACATACTACACACCTGCAATGCAGGCTATTATAGACTTCTTTGCGGACATATTTGAAAACATCAAAAATCTGTTTTCAATCTTCGGATAATAAAAATTATAACAAAAGAGGGACGTCGGATTTACGGCGTCTCTCTTAAATTTTGCCAAAATCTACAAAAAATCCAAACATGAGCTAATTTTTTAAATACAATGTGCTGTACGGTTTTACATCTTTATTAAGAAACTGTAAATTACATAAATTTCAATTGACAATGCTTTGAGGTTATAATATAATTAAATTGTATCATAGTAAGATGTCATATTTTCACAATTTGTCTTTTTTCAAAGATGCTGTTTTTGTTGAAAGGGGTGAGTCCAATGGGCTGAGCAGTTTACACACGCAGAAGCAATTAAAGGTAATCAATAGGACAAAAAACACAAATCAAAAATTCATTTTTTATTCACAAGGGAGGATTAACACTCATGAAAAAAACATTAACAAAACCGGCGGCAATTTTAACTGCCATAGCAATGCTCTTCTGCATGATT
>JAJQGK010000017.1 GCA_021200555.1 Clostridiales bacterium
AAAGCACAGGTGAATACAGCTATTCGAGCGATTACGACAGTGTGGCAAAACTAAAAACCATAGCCGATAATCGAAATGTTTCAATGATTATCGTACATCATACGCGCAAACAACCGTCAAAGGATAAGTTTGACATGATTTCGGGCACAAACGGACTTCTCGGAGCTGCGGACGGTGCGTTTGTGTTAAGCAAGAGAAACCGCACCGACAACGCGGCAACGCTCGATATTACGGGCAGAGACCAACAGGATATGCGATTAAAGCTTAAAAGGGACACTGACAAGCTTATATGGATGCTCGACAGTGTGGAAACGGAGCTTTGAAAAAAAACGCCCGAACCTGTACTTGATGAGGTTGCAAAGCTGTTGACCGAAAATACGGGTTTATGGACGGGCACCGCAACAGAATTATGCAAAGCCATAAATGCGGATATGAAGCCGAACACGCTGACGCAGAAGCTGAATGTCAATGCGGGTGGCTGTATGACGAATACGGTATTAAGTATGAGAATACTCGTTCCCATGAGGGACGGCAAATATCGTTGACGCACGATAGCGCGTGACGGGAATGCGAAAGTATGAGCGTTCGCACCATTGCAACGGCGGAGGTTTTCGGAAAAACTATCCGCCGACTGCCGTATGAAGCCACAGGCGAAACACGTCGGCGACAGCCGATATGCCTCGCGGAGCGCAAACAGGCACAGCCTGTCGGCATTTTTGTCAGTTCGCTGACAAAAGTGCTTTTGCGTTACTCTTGACAAGAGTAACATAACAAAAAAGAGTAGAAATGAGGTGAAACAAGATGATGAAAAGGACTATCAGCGCAATGATTGGCAAAGGATCACTTAGGCACAACGACAGAAATTTTATCGCAGAGAATGTGGATGAGGAGCGGACGAAAAACAACATCACGTTTTGCAATGAAGATATAAAGGCTGTTTATCACGAACTGTTTGATGAGGCGCTTGAAAAATACAACGCAAAGCAGATGCGCAAGGACAGAATGATTGACGACTACTACGAGAAGATACGTACCGGCAAGCAAGAGAAGCTGTTTCACGAGATTATCTTACAGATTGGGGATAAAGATAATATGTCAGCGGACAGTGCGAACGGAGAATTAGCGAAAAAGATACTTGATAAATATATGCGGGGCTTTCAAGAACGCAATCCAAATTTGCGGGTGTTCTCGGCGCATATCCATATGGACGAAGCAACGCCCTCCGATGCGGCATTTTTTTCACACAGCTGTTTGCTGTAATCCCACATAGTGCCCCAACAATCAATTCCAACCACCTTTGTCTGCTTCCATGTCAAAGCGGCGCGAATGCTTAAGGGACCGGAACCGCAGCCAACCTCCAGCAGCGTTCCGTTTCCGTCATAATCCAAAAGGGAGAGCATCGTCCGGTGAACCTTATCCATCATTCCTCCGCCTCCGAAGGCATACTGCCTGCGAATCCAAAGCATCCACCCGATAAAAGCCAAAAGAGCCGCCGAAACAACGATAAAAATTATCCCCAATGCCGTAATATGAAAAACAGCGAACGACAAGACTGTAAGAATTATTGCGGCAAGCGTAAAGCCTCCCATCATGTAAAATACGGGCTTTGACATCCAGCTTCCGTAATTTTCTCCGTGAGTTCCCAAGCGTATAACCGATTGTGAAGTCTTTTTTTTATTATCCATTTTATCAATCTCCTTAAATGAGTTAGTTTTGGCTAACCTTTGTTGTTAAAAAAGCCTTAAATTTATGAATTTTGTTTTTTTGTACACTCTGTATACATCAACGTTATTCGGGCGGACATCTTCTTTTGCATCAAAACAGTCCATCCGTTTGCTTCCAAAAATTCTATATATTCCGTCCCGCTCCATTGATGCTCAAATTTTACGCCGGCGACATTGAGAATTTTCGACCATAAGGCGCTGACGGCTCCTTTTTTATGGTTTACGAAATTGGGCGCAATCAGAAGCCCATCCTCTTTCAAAACCCGATCGATTTCCATTAGCGCTTTTTTGGGGTTAGGCAAAATATGCAGAGCGTTTGCAATAATCACTGCGTCAAAGGAATTGTCCTCATATGGAAGACACTCCGCATCCGCCGCCTCAAAGGTAAGATTATCGGGAAAGCTGCCTTTCTTTGCCTCTCTGATCATTCCCTCGGAGTAGTCCGTTGCAATCATTTTGTTTGCGGCATAAGCGACATGCTTGGCAAGCAATCCGGGACCGGTTGCAATCTCCAGCACATCCTTGCCTTGTATGACCTGAGGGATACGGTCGTACATAAATTTGTAGACCCTTTTGTCTCCACGCATCGCTCTTTCATAAATCGGAGCGTACAAGTCCCATATTTTTTTTCTTCATGTTCAGTCACTCTCCATAGTATACATCGTTCCGCCGCCTTTTATCGGTGTTTCCGCCGCTTTCCTCATGCCGCAGGATATGTATTTTTTCATTTTCAGCTCCGTGTCCGTATCCAAAACGCAAGGTATGTTAAGGTCTTTTGCCTCAAGGAACGGCTCCTCCAGCAGCACCCGCAGAAATCCCCGTCCTTGGAACTCACGGCAAACGGCGACCATGGAAATAACCATGTAATCCTTTTCCTTTTTGTATATTTTCTCATAGGGATTACCGAGAACAGGCAAAAGCTTTTTCAGAGAGCCAATCGGTATTTCCCGCAGAAAACGCCATGTCATATGAAGGGACGCACGCGCCATTTTCACGCCCCATTCCTTTGCTTCGCACTTTCGCCAATAAGCAATATAGCCCTCCATATGTTCCGATGAAGCATAAAGAACTCCCATACGGTAATAACATTCTGTCATAATTTCAAGAACCTTGATTGCGTCTGCTCGGTCAAGACGGGTAAAAGCCCCCTCCCCTTCATCATAGAACGCTTCACCGATTTTTCCGCCAATGCTTTTTACCTCTTCATGGGTCAAATTATCGAGCAAAATCATCCTTACATCTCCCTTCCGCAAAAGTCATTGCTTTACGGCACAGCATAAAAGCATTTAAAACACAGTTCTTTTAAATCCATATCATAATCAAGTCCGAAAACATCAGTTAGCAGCCGCTAACTATATTATATACAATAAACTCTCCTCTGTCAACCGTCTTTTTCAATCGGCAAAGGAGAGTTTTAATATGTTCAGGCGGAAAATCAAAAAAATTAATATCAAAAAACAGACTCCCTGCACCGAAGAGGAGGGAATCTGTCTGTATATTCGGTTAAGCAACCGAACGGTTTTTATTTTTTGAAATTAATCCTTGATAGCTGCCTGAGCTGCCGCAAGCCTTGCGATAGGCACACGGAAGGGTGAGCAGGATACGTAATCAAGTCCGATCTTATGGCAGAACTCTACCGAAACGGGGTCGCCGCCGTGCTCGCCGCAGATGCCGCAATGCAATTCGGGGCGGGTCTTTTTGCCGAGGGTTACAGCCATTTCCATAAGCTTGCCTACGCCTGCCTGATCAAGCTTTGCGAAGGGATCGTTCTCATAAATCTTATTATCATAGTATGCGCCCAAGAACTTGCCGGCATCGTCACGGCTGAAGCCGAAGGTCATCTGAGTAAGGTCGTTTGTGCCGAAGCAGAAGAATTCAGCTTCTGTTGCAATCTCATCGGCTGTAAGAGCAGCTCTGGGGATTTCAATCATTGTGCCTACTTCATATTTAATGTCGGAACCGGCAGCTGCGATTTCAGCATCCGCAGTAGCGACAACAACATTCTTAACGAACTTAAGCTCCTTAACGTCGCCTACAAGGGGTATCATAATTTCGGGAACGATATTCCAATCGGGATGAGCGTTCTTAACATTGATAGCCGCACGGATAACAGCCTTTGTCTGCATCTTTGCGATTTCGGGATATGTTACTGTAAGACGGCAGCCTCTGTGACCCATCATGGGGTTGAACTCATGGAGAGAAGCGATAATGTTCTTAATATCCGCAACGCTCTTGCCCTGAGCCTTAGCCAAAAGCTCAATATCTGCTTCCTCTGTGGGAACAAACTCATGAAGAGGAGGATCAAGGAAACGGATTGTTACGGGGCAGCCCTCAAGAGCCTCATAAAGCTTTTCAAAGTCGCCCTGCTGATAAGGCATAATCTTATCAAGAGCAGCTTCTCTCTCCTCAAGAGTATCTGCGCAAATCATCTCACGGAAAGCGGCAATTCTCTCGGGATCGAAGAACATATGCTCTGTACGGCAAAGACCGATGCCCTCTGCGCCAAGCTCACGAGCCTTTTTGGCGTCTGCGGGAGTGTCGGCGTTTGTGCGGACCTTAAGAGTTCTGAACTCATCCGCCCAAGCCATAATTCTGCCGAACTCGCCTGCTATTTCAGCGTCAACAGTGGGGATAATACCGTCATAAATATTGCCTGTTGAGCCGTCGATTGAAATATAGTCGCCCTCATGGTAAACCTTTCCGGCAAGCTCAAACTGCTTGTTTTCTTCATCCATCTTAATATCGCCGCAGCCCGATACGCAGCATGTGCCCATGCCTCTGGCAACAACGGCGGCGTGGGAAGTCATACCGCCTCTGACGGTCAAAATTCCCTGTGAAGCCTTCATACCGGTGATGTCTTCGGGAGAAGTCTCAAGACGAACGAGAACGACTTTTTCGCCGTTTGCATTCCAAGCCTCGGCATCCTCCGCCGTAAATACGATTCTGCCGCATGCAGCGCCGGGAGAAGCGCCTAAGCCCTTGCCCGCAGGAGCAGCCTCTTTAAGAGCCTTTGCGTCAAACTGGGGATGAAGAAGAGTGTCAAGGTTTCTGGGGTCGATCATAGCGACAGCCTTTTTCTTGTCGATCATACCCTCGTCAACAAGGTCGCAGGCAATTTTGAGAGCAGCCTTTGCGGTTCTCTTGCCGTTTCTTGTCTGGAGCATATAGAGCTTGCCCTTTTCAACGGTAAACTCCATATCCTGCATATCTCTGTAATGATCCTCAAGGATTGCGCAAACTCTTGTGAAGTCGGCATAAGCCTCGGGGAATTTTTCTGCCATCTGAGCTATGGGCATGGGAGTACGAACGCCGGCAACAACATCTTCGCCCTGAGCGTTTGTAAGGAACTCGCCCATAAGACCCTTTTCGCCTGTAGCGGGATCACGGGTAAACGCAACGCCTGTACCGCAGTCGTCGCCCATATTGCCGAACGCCATCATCTGAACGTTTACGGCAGTACCCCATGAATAGGGAATATCATTATCACGGCGGTAAACATTTGCACGGGGATTATCCCATGAACGGAAAACTGCCTCGATTGCGCCCTTAAGCTGCACCTTGGGATCGGTGGGGAAATCAACGCCGATTTTTGCTTTATATTCAGCCTTAAACTGACCTGCAAGCTCCTTAAGATCGTCAGCCGTAAGCTCAACGTCCTGAGTAACGCCTCTGTCAGCCTTCATGGCATCGATAAGCTGCTCAAAGTACTTTTTGCCGACCTCCATAACAACGTCGGAATACATCTGAATAAATCTTCTGTAGCAGTCCCAAGCCCAACGGGGATTGTTTGACTTTTCAGCCATAACCTCAACAACGTCCTCGTTAAGACCCAAGTTAAGGATAGTGTCCATCATGCCGGGCATTGAAGCGCGGGCGCCTGAACGGACGGAAACCAGAAGAGGATTTTCCTTATCGCCGAATTTCTTGCCGGTGATACCCTCCATTTTTACGATGTACTCGTCGATTTCAGCCATGATCTCATCATTGATCTTTCTGCCGTCCTCATAATATTTTGTGCAGGCCTCTGTAGTGATTGTAAAGCCCTGGGGAACGGGAAGACCGATGTTGGTCATTTCAGCAAGGTTTGCACCCTTACCGCCGAGAAGCTCTCTCATGTTGGCGTTGCCCTCGCTGAACAAATAAACATACTTTTTGCTCATTGAATTTCCTCCATATTAAGTTATTCTTTCTTGATATTCTGTCTTCGGAAAAACAAAAATTCCAAAGAGGGTATATTTTACCACCCATTATTATAACAGAGGCATTTAAAAAAATCTATAGCTTTTAAGAAAAATTTTCGATTTTTTTCAATAAAATGAAAATTATCCGATTATTGAATAAAAAAATTCGGACTGTGCAATCCGTTAAGAAAAACACAGCCCGATTTTAATTTTAATTTTTATGCGGTTAAGTCTTTTGTTAAATCACTCAGGCACTCATCCGCATGGCACGAAAGCGTTTCGGGCGGCTCAATAATGTCAAGTCCCGCAGCGCAGCGTAAAATCGTTCTGCTGTCCGCAGCGTTTACAGCGCCGTCTCCGTTCATATCCGCAGCAGCCGCAGCAAAGTCTTCTGCCGTTTCAAGACCGGCTGAAATTCTCAAAGCAAGCCTTGCGTCCGCAACCGAGATTTTTCCGTTTCCGTCGGCGTCGCCCAGCAAGATAACGGTATGCTCGCCGTGGGGACAAGCCCAAACATCTCCCGTCAAAACGGCGTCGTCGGAGGCAAGCTCCTTGCCGTCTCGTGTAATTGTGATTTTTTCTTCGTTCCCGTCATAGCTGTGAAGACCCGCCAGATCTCCGGCTGTAATTTCCGTAAGCAGGTAAGCGTATGAATTACCCTCGTCCTCAATCCAAAGACAGGAAATATCCGGCGTGTATTCGGCAAAGGCTAACACGGACATACAGGCGCACAGCATAAATATACAAATTATAATTGATAAAATTTTCTTCATAATCAAAATCCTCCCGATTTATTATTTCTATAATGCTCATCTCTGTCTTTGCACTTTTCAATAATTAAACCATTAGACTCACCTCAATTTTTGTTTTTTTTGCACAGTTTTATTTTATCATAGTTATTGATTATTGTCAACATATATTTATTTTGTTTTTCACTTTTGCGAAAAAAATTATACGCCAAAATTTACCGCCGCAGGATTTCCCACGGCGGTTGTTTCACATCATAGGGTCACCCTAACAGCACCCGCAATTGCCCTTACAGCCGCAGTCGTCATTGTCAACAGCAAAAAGAAGTATAACGATTATTATGACGATAAGCCATGTATTGTTGCCGAAGAAGTTCATTGTCTGACCTCCCTTCCTTCAAACTCACTTCATACTATGCTCCTGCGGGGACAAGTGTTACACAAGAAAAACAGCAGCCGAAAAAGCCGCTGTAATTCCGAAAATATTCATATTTTAAAGGATTCGGTTCCGGAAAATATCCTATTCATAAAATCCCATAACCTCAAGCGGATCCGCAAGAACGCCGTCAACTCTTATTTCAAGGTGGAGATGCGGGTATTCTGCGGCATTTTCACAGGGAACCTCCCCCACCTCTCCGATTTTATCTCCGATTGAGACAATCTCGCCCTTATTAAGGACAGTCTCGGAGTCAAGCCCGCAATAGTACGCCGTAATTCCGCCGCCGTGGTCGATAACCTCAACCGTTCCGAAAAGAGCGTCGTCGTAAACATCCTTCACAACGCCGTCCGCAATCGCCTTAACGCCGTCTCCGTAAGCGCCGTAAAAATCAACTCCGTCATGGGTCCGCCATTCGGACAAAACCTCATTGTAAACCAACGCCCCTGCGCTGTAATCGCTGCCCATATTCGTACCCAACGGCAGTATAAATGAGTCGGGAGCGGAACGGGTCGTACCTTCCGTTTCAGCCGCCGCCTGAACATTTTCGGTCGGCTCCTCTTCGCTTTGAGCTGCATCGAAAAATTGCACGGTTTCCGTTTCGGTTTCCGTAGTTTCAGCCGTTCTCGTATCGGGTACGTCATTCAGCTTTGCCTCTGCTTCACTGTCAACGGTTGCAGTGGTTTCCGAGTCCTCCGCCTCGGCATTTGGAGCGGAAAGCCTCACCGCCGCAACCGCAAAAAGAGCCAGAACCGCTGCGCTCAATCCCAAAGCGATGGAATATTTTTTCGGAATACTCATACTGATTTTACGCTTTTCGTTGTTTTCTTCATTCATATTTTCAACCTTCCCTTTTCTTGTTAATCCAAATTCTCCCAAGAGGATATTCCGTCTTCGGTTTTATTTTGCACCGCATTACGAATTTTATACAAAAAAAGCCGGTCAATGCCAATGCATCAATCGACCAGCCTCGGCAGCTCCTTCATCCGCCGCCGAAAAATTATTTGAATTGTTGAGCAACTGCCGGTTAAGTAAGCACTGATTAAATCGAGTGCGACGGATGCGTAGAGAATTTTTTGCAAGACAAGGAACAAAGCCGCAAGGAATACCGGCGTATGGGGCTTTGTGACGATGTATTGCGGGAAATCAGCAGGCGGCGGCGATGGGTAGGCGTGATTTAATCAGTGGTTACTTGGGTATGTCCCGATTAAATCACGCCTGAATGATAAGCCCGCTTGAGTGTAATTACTAAATCCGCAAGGTTCCGCCATCCTAAACACGAAAAAAACGGTGACCCGAAGATCACCGTTAAATTTTTCATTTTAACAGAATAAGTTCAGTATAAAATTTTACGACTTAAAACTTAAGCCTCTTTCTTTTTGCTGAGAACTATAAACGCACCTGCCGCAATTGCACATACAGCAAAAGCCGCTACGATACCGTTGTCACTGCCTGTCTGAGGAATTGTTGTGGTAGTAGTGGTTGCAGCTGTTGTTGTTTCTGCCGCCTGTGTGGTTGTTGTGTTGTCTGTTGCCGCAGCTGCTGTTGTGCTTTCATCTGCTACAACTGTAGTTGTGGTTGTAGTCGCATCGTCGCTTCCGCCGACACTAAGACCGCTGAGAAGTGAGCTTAAATCAAGACCGCCGAGTATATCGGTAAGTCCGCTCAGATCCATATCACCGAAAAGATTGGTGATTGTGCTGACATCAAGACCTTCAAAAAGGCTTGTGATGGAGCTTAAATCAAGACCCTCAAGAGCGCCGGTGATTGAGCTTAAATCCATGCCGGTAAACATTGCCATAATATCGCCGGGATCAAAATCGGCATACGCCGCAGAAACTTCACCCGATTCGGTATCGGCAGCGAAGGAAACTACAGATAATGAAAATGCGAGCACAAGTGCAACAAGCACAGCTAATACTTTTTTCATCGGAAATACAACCTTTCACATTAAAGTCAAAACGCTTTAATTATTTATCCCATATAAGTCATATGGATTTTATGACTACGAACATAATACTCCAATTTTTTGGGTTTGTCAATCGTTAACGAAAAATTAATATATTTTCGGCATATATTACAATCCGCAGGCGGGTATCATATACATATTGAACAAAAAAATCCGTTGTTCCTACCGTTTAAAATCCAAGGGACAATTGACTTCAGCCGTTTCTGTATTTTTATTTTACATTATTTTTTTAGGAATGTCAACCTACTCGCCGTAAACTTCCCCCATAAATTTTTGACGGTGGTTGAAACGCTTCCGAAAATAAAAATCCTAATTTTTTCGCAAAGGATGAAAAAATCAAGGGCTGTCGGGGAATACTGAAACAGCAAATAAATTTAAGGGCGTGATTTTTACGGAAAGCTACGACAAAAACGGAAAGAAAAACAAAAAGCGTTATGAGATTTCGGAGAGAAAGATATGGAACTGCGCCGACGGCAGCGGAATACGCAGCGACGTTCTGGGGAGCTACTCCGGTACGGCTGAGGACGATGAAGAACCTGTTCAGGATGCGGACGATCTCTAAATACACATTGCAATTTTTTTCTTTTGGTAATATAATAATCCTATCATATTATTTTATAGGGTTGATTTTATGGAATTATTCAATGTAATGGAAGCTCTTGTTTGCGGAGCGGGAGTTTCGGGAGCGGAAAAGGATTTTGATCCCGCCTTTGAACTCTTATCGGAGTATACAGCCCCAAAAAGATCCCCTTTGGGGAGCGTTTACGGCTCTGTGGGACAGGGCGAAAAGCATATTCTTTTAGATGCTCATCTTGACAGAATAGGTCTTATCGTCACTTCCGTTGAAAAGTCGGGATTTCTGCGGATTGACAAGTGCGGCGGCTGCGACGTAAGAGTTCTCCCCGCCGCCGAGGTGACGGTTTACGGCAAAAAGCCTGTCTACGGCGTTATTACAAGCGTTCCTCCTCATCTTGCAAAATCCGACAGTGCAAATAAAGCTCCCGACTTTGACTCGATTTTTATCGACACAGGCCTGCCCTACGATGAGCTTCGGGAAATAGTCTCCGTAGGCGACAGAGCCACCGTTGACGCTCCCTTAATCAGGCTTGAGGACGACATTATAACAGGCTCGGCTCTTGACGACAGGCTCGGAATTGCCGTTATTTTAAGGGTTCTGGACATTCTGAAGAACAAAAAGCTCAACGCCCGTGTTACGGCTCTTTTTTCCGTTCAGGAGGAGACGACAGAGGCGGGCGGAAAAACAGGGGCTTTCGGCGTATCTCCCGATGAGGCAATCGCCGTTGACGTAAGCTTTGCCTCCGCTCCCGATATTAAGCCTCAGCAGTGCGGAAAATTGGGGCAGGGCGGGATGATCTGCATTTCTCCCGTTCTCTCCTCCGAGATGTCGCAAAAGCTTATATCCTTATCCGAAGAAAACGGACTCACCTATCAGATTGAGGTTTGTCCCGAAACCACGGGGACAAATGCGGACGTTATCGCCGTCTCCAAATCAGGCGTAAAAACGGGGCTCGTATCCGTTCCTATAAGGAATATGCACACTCAGGCGGAGCTTGCCTGTCTCAGGGATGCGGAAAGCACGGCTCAAATTATCGCTTCTTACATTTTAAGCATCGGAGGAAACGGACATGATTGAAAATATAAGAGAATTAAGCCTGTTAAACGGGGCTTCCGGACATGAGGGCAGCGTAAGAGATTTCATCATATCAAAAATACAGGGCAAGTGCGAATACAAAATTGACAATTTGGGGAATATTATTGCATTCAAAAAAGGAAAAAAATCCCCGAAAAACAAAATTATGCTTGACGCTCATATGGACGAAGTGGGCGTGATAATTACATATATCACCGATGACGGGCTTTTGAAGTTCGGCTGTGCGGGAGGAATAGACTCAAAGGTAATTTTAGGCAGACGGTTCGTCTTTGAAGGCGGAGCGGTGGGAGTTGCCGGAGTAAAGCCTATACATCTTTTGGAAAAGGACGAAAGAGACAAAATCCCCGACGCCGACAGCCTTTACATCGACATAGGCGTAAGCTCAAAGGCGGAAGCGGCAAAAAAGGTAAAAATCGGAGAAGCGGGCGTATTTTTGTCGGATTTCGTTGAGTTCGGCAGCGGCAAAATCAAGGGAAAGGCTCTTGACGACCGCATAGGCTGCGCAGTTCTTATCGATTTAATCAATTCCGAGCTTGAATACGACGCTTACTTTTCGTTTTCCGTGCAGGAGGAAGTAGGTCTGAGAGGAGCGCAGACAGCGACATACGGCATAAATCCCGATTACGCCGTTGTGCTTGAAACAACCACCGCAGCCGACATACAGGACGTTCCGGAGCATAAAAGAGTTTGTGCCTTGGGCGAGGGAGCGGCCGTTTCATTTATGGACAGAAGCACTCTTTACAGTCCCGATTTATTCAGCCGAGTTTTCAAGCTTGCCGAGGAAAAAAATATTAAGATACAGCCTAAAACCGCAATAGCCGGCGGCAACAACGCCGGAGCAATCCACAAGTCGAGAGAGGGCGTAAAAACCATTACAGTAAACGTTCCGTGCAGATATATCCACTCCCCTTCCTGCGTATGCGACACACGAGATGTTGAAAGCGTCCGAGCCTTGGCTTATGCGCTGATTTCCGAGCTTGCAAATGATTAAGCTTTTATCGGAGGAAAAATCCGAGGAGTTTTTGAAATTCTGCGGAACGGACCCTGCGGGAGCGGTTATTTGTACCAGATTTCACGCTTACGGGCTAAATTCGGACAACGCTCTTTTTTGGTATATCGAGGGCGAAAATGGAGAGATAAGCGGCGTTTTAAGCAAAAGCGACAATGTTTTAACCGTGTGTCCCTTTGAGCTTGCAAACCGTGAGGAGGTAATTACTTTTTCAAAAATTACGGGCTGCTCTCAAATAACGAGGCCAGGGAAATTCACGCTTAAATATTCCGGAGAAAATCCCGATTTCACAGCGGACGACAGCTTGCAGGACATTACGGGTGAAAATTTAAAGGATGTTTTTCCTGTTATATTTCCGCAAAGTAAAAATAAAGACCTGTTTTCCTTTTGGTATGCGGACGCTTCCCACAAAATCAGGCATTCTCTCATTCACGGAAAGGGCGTTTACATCGGCGAAAAATGCGTAAGTGCTGCCCTTACGAGCGGAGAGACGGAAAACACAGCGGTTATTTCCTCCGTGTCAACCCTTGAGGAGTACAGACGCCGGGGCTTCGGCAGGCTTGCCGTGCTGTCCCTTGCGGAATTTTTAAGCGGGATGAATAAACAGGTTTTCCTTATGACGGACAGCGAGAACACCAAAAAATGGTACGAAAAATCAGGCTTTGAGCCAATAAATAACATAAACATTGTTTGATGCAGCGGTTTTGTTGCGGAAAAATTCCCCGCCGGGCAGTCAGCCAAGCGGGGATTTTGATTAATAAGTGCGAAATTATCGAGTGTGGAGTTATCGAGTGTGAAGTGTGGAGTGTGGAGTTTCGGAAGCCGCAAGCGGCTTTTTCGCTCATCTCATTCGCTCTATTTTTGCATTTCATTAAGATTTTTTTGCACAAATTTATATGACCGCCGTAGGGGCGGACCCATGTGTCCGCCCGCAAAGGGCGTTAGCCCTTTCCGA
>JAJQGK010000005.1 GCA_021200555.1 Clostridiales bacterium
GGGTTTGACCAATCAATGTTTGTACAAACTTATGTTAAATCCTCACGGATTTAATTAAATGATTATATTTTTATCGGAAAGGGCTACGCCCTTTGCGGGCGGACACATGGGTCCGCCCCTACGAATTGGATAGCTATTTTTACATATGCAATAAAAACTTAAAAAAGCTTTGCCCTATCCGCATAACGCAGGTAGGGCGAAATTATTTTATTTATATAACGGACCGTAGGCGGCGCAGGCTCGGTAATCCGCACCCTCCTTATCCATTCCGAAGGCGTTCCATGCGGCGGGACGGAATATATCCTTTTCGGGAACGTTGTGCATACACACGGGAATACGCAGCGTTGAGCAAAGGGTGATAAGGTCTGCTCCGATATGGCCGTAGGATATGGCTCCGTGGTTTGCGCCCCAATTATTCATCACATCATACGCCGTTTTAAAGGGGCTTCCCTCCTTGCCGTCGCATCTGGGAGCGAACCAAGTGCAGGGCCATGTTGGATCGGTGCGTTTCATAAGAGTGTCGGTTACTTCATCGGGCATTTTAACCGTCCAACCCTCGGCTATCTGGAGAGTGGGTCCAAGTCCTTTGACAAGGTTCAGCCTTATCATTGTCACGGGCATTTCCGCTCTTGTGACAAAGTGGGAGGAAAATCCGCCGCCTCTGAAATATCCGTTGTCGGCAGCTCTCCAATCCGTGGCGACAAGACAGGCGTTGCAGTCCTCCTCGGTCATATCCCACCACTGCTTCATAACGCTGTTTCCGTCCTCGTCCTTAACCTCTCCGCAGGCGTCAAGGCAGGCGGCTCCGGAATTAAGCAGGTGGATAATGCCGTCCGACTCCTTGGCGTGTCCCTGAATTTCATAGCCGGTAACTCTTTTGATTGATCTGCCCGACCAATATGTACGCACATCGGCGAAAATCTGCGCTCTGTTTGTCAAAAGCTTAGAGAAAAGCATTCCTATGCCGTTGAGAACATCGTTTTCCGTAGCGAGGATGTACGGCTCTCTTGCGCCGTTCCAATCGAAGGTGGTATTAAGCATTGCTTCGGCAAAATCACAGTTGGGATAGAAATCCGTCCATTGCCTTTGCCCCTGGAAGCCGGCTGCAATGGCGTTATGGCCTATCATTTCCTCCGTTTTATCGGCGGGCAAATTCTTGTTCCCGCACATAAGATCCTTGATAATGCACATCATTTTTACGGTAAATTCCCACGATTTTTCTTTTTCCTCGGGGGATTTTTTTACGAAATCGGGGTTTTTGTCCCAGCCCTCTCTGCAATTCTCCTTCGTCCATGCAAGAGCCTTTTGATATTCGGCTTCATCATATATGTTTTCCGACATTCGTCTGATAATTTCAACCTCGTCAACGGATTCAACCTTCATTCCCAAATAGCTTTCGATAAAGTCCGAATCGATAATCGAACCGCCTATTCCCATGCAAATCGAGCCTATTTGAAGATAGGATTTGCCCTTCATAGTAGCGACTGCTACGGCGGCTCTGCCGAACCTCAGCAGCTTTTCCCTGACATCGTCGGGAATATCCGAGGTGTGGTCAATATCCTGAACCTCCCGTCCGTAAATTCCGAATGCGGGAAGTCCCTTTTGAGCGTGAGTTGCGAGAACAGAGGCAAGATAAACGGCTCCGGGTATTTCCGTTCCGTTAAAGCCCCATACGCCCTTGATTGTGTTGGGATCCATATCCATGGTTTCGCTGCCGTAGCACCAACAGGGAGTTACGGACAGGGTTATGTCAACGCACTCCTTTCTGAATTGAGCGGCGCATGCAGCCTGCTCTCCCGCTCTGCCTATGGTGCAGTCGGAAATAACAACCTTTACGGGATCGCCGTTGGAGTACCTTAAATTGGTTCTGAACAGCTCAGCCGCAGCCTCCGCCATATCCATGGTCTGTTTTTCCAAAGAGCCTCGAACATCAAGAGGTCCCTTTCTTCCGTCAATTATGGGGCGTATGCCTATTACGGGGTACTCTCCCGCAAATCTTTTTTCAGCCATCTGTATCATCCTTTCAATTATGTGGTCTGCTTTCAAAAAATTTTATATTAGATGGAAAATTTATTTTTCATTCTATCAAACTGATTAACATGCTAATTACTCATTGCTGATTGTATATCTTACATTGCATTCCCGCCAAAATTTCTCTTGCCTGTTTCAAGTCTTTTATCTCTCCCGAAGCGATAAGCTGTACGGCGATATTTCCCAGCACCGTCGCCTCGGCGGAACCGGCGTAAACGGGAACTCCGCAGAAATCCGCCGTCATTTGGCACAGCAAAGAGTCCTTGACTCCGCCGCCAACCACGTAAATTTTATCGTATTTCTTACCGGTGCAGTCCTCTATGCCGCAGAGAGCCTCTTTGTAGCTTTCCGCAAGGCTTTCGTAAACGCACCGTAAAATCTCCCCGTGATTTTCGGGAACGGGCTGCCCGCTGTTTTTGCAATATTCGCAAATCCTTGACGGCATATCTCCCATAGGCGAGAAAACGGCATCATTGGGGTCTATTCGGGATTCAGAAGGCTGCGTATTTCGGGCAAGCTCCTCCATTTCGGCGTAGGAATACTCACTGCCTTCCTTTTTCCATTGACGGCGGCACTCCTGAATAAGCCAAAGCCCGCACATATTTTTAAGGAAATCGGTGGTATATCCGCATCCGCCCTCATTTGTCACATCAAACTTTTTTGCCTTTTCATTTATAATAGGCTCTTTTAGCTCCGTTCCGAAAAGGCTCCATGTCCCGCTGCTTATGAAAGCAAAATCATCTTCTTCGGCGGGAATTGCAGCTACTGCGCTTTGCGTGTCATGACCGCACACGGCGATAACGGGTACGGCGGGAACTCCAAGCTCTCGGCAAATGTCGGATTTTAAAGTTCCTATCACTGTGCCTGAAGGAACGATGCCGCACAGAATTTCCCTCGGAAGCCCTGTTTTCTCAAGAATTTCATTGTCCCAATCCTTTGAGCGGATGTTTAACATTTGAGACGTGGAGGCGATTGAATATTCAGAAACCTTTTCGCCTGTCAGCATATACGCCAACAAATCCGGCATAAAAAGCAGCTTATCCGCTCTTTGCAGCAGCTCCGATCGGTTCAGCTTAAGGGACAGCAGCTGAAAAATCGTATTGAAATTCATAAACTGTATTCCCGTTTTATCGTATAATTCGCTTTTGGAAATATACTCGGAGGATTTCTCAATCATTCCCTCGGTTCGCAAATCACGGTAGTGAACGGGATTTTCAAGCAGATAGCCCTTTTTGTCGATAAGACCGAAATCGACGCCCCAGGTATCTATTCCCACGCAGTCAAATCCGCCTGCCGCTTTTGCCTTGAGAATGCCCTGTTTTATCTCATGGAAAAGCCTTAACGCATCCCAGTAAAGAGTGCCGCAAAGGCTTACGGGATCGTTTGAAAAGCGGTGAATTTCATTTAATTCTATTGTGTTTCCGTTAAACAAGCCTAAAACGGCCCGTCCGCTTGAAGCTCCCAAATCAAACGCCAAAACGGTTTTTCCCAAAACAATCACTCCTCCGAATATTGCAGGCTTTTGAAAACATATTCATCCGTTCCCGCATATTTGCTTCTGTCAACGCTTGTAACGGCGTTCAGACAGCCGTTTACTGCGGACATATGCCTTACCGTGCTGCATGACTGAACCCATGTGTTTATCTCACTTACAAAATAGCTTTCGGATACAGCCTTTAAACAGGCGTCTCTGTATTCATCGTAAAAATCATACTCATCGGAGAGCAGATCCACCCTCTCGATAAAGTAAAGATAGCTGTGGTCGGAGTTGGTAATGATAAAAGCGCTGCCGACGGTTTGCTTGAAAACAGCCTCTATAAAGTCGGATGAAAAGGATGAGTCGGATCGTCCCACAACGGTAGCGGAAACACTTATATCCGCTGATATTTCTCCGGTAACCGCCATAAACGCCTCGTCTATGGAATACACTCCGCTGTTGACGTAATCGGCGATTTCGCTTATGCTTTGGTAACGCTCCTCTGCGGCTTCCTTTTCCGCATCGTAAATCAGCTGCTCCGTTTCGCTTAAAGCCTCGTATTCGCTGTCAGATACAGCGGTGTAAAGCTCCTCGTAAAAGTATTTAATGCCCACATAATTTGAAGTAAAGTACTGCTCGATATATGTTTCGGCGATAGGCGTCTCTCCATCCGTGTCGTAAAGGGAAAAACGCAAAGCCTCCTTGCAGTATTCATACTGCTTGATTTTAAAATAGGTGTTCTTTGAAATTCCCAGCTCGGTAAAATATGCGCCGTAGGAACGCCAAAGGGAGTTGACCTCCAGAGCAATATCCGCCTTGTCGTTTTGGGAAAGCTTATTCCCCATTTGAGCAAACCTTGTATTGACGGCCATATATTCAAGGCATTTGGATGTTGCGGCGTCAACACATTGATCCTCGGTTTCATAGCTGCCGCTGTAATAAGCGTCGTTAAGGAAATACGTAAAAATCTCCGTATTCACTTCGGCGGTATCGTTAATTGTAAGCGCGCTTTCGCTTCCGGCGGAGCACGAAGCCGTCAGAAAGCACAAAAGCAGTATAATAGAAATAACAATACATGATTTTTTCATAAAATGTCTAAAATCCCTCTTTGCATATATAACGATTATAGCAATATTTATGGTTAATGTCAATGGAAAAGTGCAATGTATCCGTGATCTGAAAGTAAGCACTGATTAAATCGAGTGCGTCGGATGCATAGAGGATTTTTTGCAAGACAAGGAACAAAGCGCAAGGAATACTGTCGTATTGCGAGCATTTGTGACGATGTATTGCGGAAAATCAGCAAGCAGGCGGCGGCGATGCGTCAGGCGTGATTTAATCAGTGGTTACTTAAGTATTCAAGAAAAATTCAAGCTTTCGTCAATTTACATTTAAGCTTTTGCCGATATTATTTAACCAAGCTAATAAACAGCTTGACAGTAAAATTCGGCGGTGATACAATATGCTATAAATAATTGTCCCTGTAAAGGAGAACGGTCTATGAAGAAATTTTATGGTTCGATATGTTGGATTTTGCTTTTTATCACGGTTGCTTTTTCGGGATGCGGCAGTCTTTCGGATGAAGACGATACCACAGATCCGGCAATCACATATACGCCTATTAAGCTTTGCATCTACTTATACGACAATGACGGGGAACATTTTTCAAATGCCCAAATCACAGTAAATCATTCGGGGGAAGACTTTACATATACAGCCGATTATCTGGGATATTTTGAAATTCCCGATTTATCGGAGGGCGAGGAAATTTATATAACCGTTACGAGCAAGGACGGCGAGCAATCCGCAGCGGAAACGATAATCATCGACTACGGCGCGGAATACAGCTTTGACGACAAGGAAGACGAAACGGAAACTCTTACGGTTCCGGAGGGCGTAAATCCCGTATCGGTATCGTTTTCGGTTACAGAGGACGGTAATCTTAATTGCACATCTCTTTCATGAAATTACCTTCTGATATCATTGCTCAGGTAAGCACTTATTAAATCCCGCCTGAGCAATCGATTAAAATTATATCTTGCAATTACAGAGTACGGGTATTGCCCTGCCATGCATTGCTTTTCATTATATATACAGATTTATTTATGTAACAACCCCTTTCTATAAAGTACCCAAAAGCACAAAAAGCCGGCTTGTCTTTTGACAGGTCGGTTTTTTTGACAGAGCAAAGAAAATCACTTTCTTCGCCGTTTATTTTGATTTCGGTTTTGTGAACACCGATACCGCAAGACCGGACAGCAGAGCCGCCATTACTCCTGCGGAACAGGAAGTCAAAGGACCGGTCAGCACGCCGATAAGCCCCTGCTCCTCCACCGCTTTTTTCGTACCCTCAACAAGATTGTACCCGAAACCGGTAAGGGGAACGGTTGCGCCGGAGGATGCAAACTCTTTAATCGGCTCATACAAGCCCACAGCCGCCAGAATGACTCCCGCAACCACATAACCCACAAGTATTCTTCCGCTTGTCAGCTTTGTGTTGTCGATAAGTATCTGTCCGATTACACATATAATTCCGCCTACTGCAAAGGATTTCAGAAAAATCATTCTACCACCTCAAGGGTAGTTTATGAGAAAAGGCGTAAATTATACAGCTTGCGGACAAACGGATAAGACAGTTACACTATTGATAAAAATCTATTCTTGATAACGCAAAATTGTTTGGATTTATACCTATGGAATCTACAGACGTTCTTGTCAACGTATCGTAAACATACACATTCAGCCCGTAATCCGCCGCAGTGACCTCGGTCTTATTCATATAAACGTCGATTATCATCACGCCCTCATCATCATAAGAGGTTGATATCATGGCGTCATCATATTTGCTCAAGCTGTAGCTTTTTTGGAAATCCTCCTCCGTACAGTCGTTGTGGTAAACCTGCTCGCCTCCGCTGTAAATCCAAACTCCGCCATTGGTAAACTCCTCTTGAGAAATTCCCACGGCAGAGAGAAATTCGCTGAGTTCGCTTGAGCTCATCTCCTGCTCACCGTCTGCGGAGCTGTTCTTTGTGATAATAACTTGATACCTGTTGTTTGCCACAGTGTCAGCATACTCCGAAATATCTGTAATGAGGGTTGTATTTTTATTTTCCAACTGGTAATAGTAAATCTGAGCGTCCGCTTCCCAAGACGAATAATTTTCATCTCCCCGTCTGTCGGGTATGGAGTAATTTTCGGAAATATAATCGCCCAAAAACCTTGTCAGCTTTGTATTCCCAAGGTAGTTTAAATGCTGTGAATCGGCGAAATCCGTGCTGTAATCAAGTCCCAACTCGTCCTTGTAATCGGTCAGGAAATTAAGGAACGGATAGCCGAACATATTTGCAATTCTTTCACCGGTTCTGAAAAAAGCCACGTGATAATTGTCCGCATCAAAGGGTATACCCACAACGATAACGGGTATATTCTCGCTGTACGCAAGCTCTAAAATTTTCGCATAGTACTCCTCAACCTTTTCCGTCATTTCATTGTAGTAATCCACCTCGGAAAAGTCCTTCTCCTCAACGGGAGTAGAGTAAAAATAGCAATAAAAGCCCTTATGGTTTTCATACATGGCTTCGTTTGCCTGATAGGGATAGAAATCCGTCTCATCCACATCGGAATACCTTGAATGGTACTGGAGAATTTCAAAAAAGTACTGCAAGCCGTACAAATCGCTGTCAAAGCTTGCCTTTATGGCGTCCACTTTTGTTTGGGACCACTTCATACCGTAGGTGTTCTTTATCGCAAAGCTCTCATCCTCGTAATCATCGGTAACATGAAGATAGTAAGCGTCAAGAATAATCAGCTTAGGACTTTGAGTTTTCAGCGCTTCCTCAAGATAGTAGTAGGTATTCCAAATGAACTGCCCTGCTCCGCAAAGGTCATAGGCAGCGTAGCCGTACTCCTCCCAAAGAACCGCCGTGTTAATTCCCTGATAGCTGTGGCTTGAGCCTAAAACAAGGATATCCACGGAATCTTCCGGCTGCTCGTAAAACATCTCCATCTTAAAAACGCTGTCAATATATTTAAAGCTGAGTACGCTGTAAACGGAGAACATCCCCACGGCAAAAATCAACAAAACAGCTATAATTTCAAATGCATGCCTGCCCTTTCGGGATTTTTTGACCGTTTCAGAGGAACCGGCGTTTTCTTCGGTTTCAATGTTTTCAAGCTCAACACTGTATTCATCTTTTTTTCTCATTCGTCTCATAATTTCCACCGCCTAAAACTGGAAATAGATAAACTGCTGGGCGTCAAATTCCGCACCGTATGCGCCGAATACTATCACGGCAAACACAAGCGACAAAATTATAACCGGTCTTACCCAAGAATTTTGTCTGTCAGCAATATTTTCCATACGGACGCCCTTTTTGTATTTTACCAAATCCACAAGAAGAAGAACGATTATCGAGATAATAAGGATATTCATCTGCTGGCGGTCAAGTCCCAAGCTGTAAATTGTGCCGTCCGTCAGCGCCCACGGGTCAAGCCTTGTGAAAATTCTCGCAATATACTCGACTGCGATTGTCATATTGTCTGCGGCGAAGAAAATCCACGCAAAGCAGGTTAATCCGAAGGTCACCGCCATTTTCATCAGCTTGTACGACGTTGCGTCCGTCCGTATTTTCAACTTGCCTGCACATTTTTCTTTAACGGGCTTTGTTATATCCCCCACAATCTGATAAAAGCCGTGTAGTCCGCCCCAAATGACGTAAGTCCAATCAGCTCCGTGCCAAAGTCCGCTGACAAGGAAAACTATCATTGTGTTTATGTATTTGCGAATTTTGCCCTTTCTGTTGCCGCCCAATGGAATATACAGATAATCCCTGAACCAGCTTGACAGCGAGATGTGCCACCTGCGCCAAAACTCCTGAATGGATGTGGAGAAGTAGGGTGTGTCAAAGTTATCCATAAGCTCAAAGCCCATAATTTTCGCCGCACCCACGGCAATGGTTGAATAGCCGGCAAAGTCGCAGTAAATTTGCACCGCAAACAGAGTTACGCCGAAAATAAGCTCAACGGAGTCATAAGCGTAATAATTTGTAAAAAGTTCATTTACAACCGTGGCGGCTCTGTCGGAGATGACCACCTTCATAAAGTAGCCCCACATCATAATCATAAAGCCCTTTACTATCCGCTCGTAATTCCAAAGCTTAATTTCATCCGCATGGTTCAGCTGCTTCATAAGCTTTCCCGAACGCTCGATGGGACCCGCCACAAGCTGGGGGAAAAACGAAACGAACAGTGCATATTTTAAAATATTGTACTCCGCATTTACATTTTTGCGGTAAACATCTATAATGTACCCTAAAGCCTGGAAGGTATAAAAGGAAATTCCCACAGGCAACAGAAGATCAAAATTGTTTTCGATAAGAGAAATATTAAAATGTCCCAAAACGGCGTTTATGCTGTCAATCGTAAAATCAAGGTACTTAAACATAAACAAAATCAAGAGGTTTGATATAATCCCCAAAGCCAAAGTAAGCCTTTTCAGATAGTATCGTAGATTATCCTCTTTCAGGCTCAGCTGTTCTATGATTATCCCGCAGAGATAAGTTGCAACGGTGGAAAATGCAATAAGGATGGCATACTTGGCGTTCCAGCTCATATAGAAATAATAGCTGGCAGCAAGGAGCCAGATGTACCGCACCTTCTTGGGAATTACAAAGTAAACAAGAAGAACAGCCGGAAAAAATATAAGGAAGTGAATCGAGTTAAACTGCATTATGTACCCTTCAATTCATAAGATTATTCAGCTTCTATTATATTATATCAAGGTAATAAAATCAACAGAAAAAAATAAAATTGTTCAGTTGTATCTGCACGGCTCATCCTTTGATTTTTTCGCATAGGGCGATAACGCATCCACTGTCCCTCTCAGCAAATTCAAATCGAAAATCGGGTGCGGATGAGATAATTTCGCCTTCCAATGCCGAAAACTCCACGGATTTAAGTCCTCCGTAAATCCCATCTCCGATACATTTAAGGTAAGCCTCCTTCAGAGTCCAAAGCCTGAAAAATGATATTGCGTCCGTTACAAGAGCTTTTTCCCTTTCGGTGCAGAATTTTTCCGCAGTCCTCATCTTAGGCTGTCTGATTTTCTCAACGTCAACTCCGATTTCATTTTCGGAAACAGCCGCAACGGCATAATTTTCCGAATGAGAAATATTAAAATGAATATTTTCAGCAATATAAGGCTTGCCGTGCTGTCCCCGATAAAATTCTATTTTTTGGGGCGGAATACTAATTGTTTCACTTAAAGCGGAACGAACCATTCCCTCTGCGCACACGGCGGAACGGCGGAGCATATCCCTTCGGCTGCCGTCCAATACATTCAATCGCTCTTTGGGCAAAAGGCTCTCGTAATACTTAAATTGTTCGTCTGGCACCTTTAAGCTGTCGCAAAAATACAGTTCCATAGCTTGCATTAACTCCTGTTGAAAATATTCGGTAATTTCTTCGATAAAAGCGTGATTTTCTCTTATGAAAACAATCCGATTTTTCTTTATTGAAAAAAATTAAAAAAACTGTTGACATTTCCGAAAAAATGGCTATACTTATATTAGCACTCAGGTTGATAGAGTGCTAAAAATTATTCAAAAGGGTGGTTCCAATGAGAAAAAAGCAGTTCAAGGCAGAATCCAAAAAACTCCTTGACATGATGATAAACTCGATTTACACGCACAAGGAAATTTTCCTTCGAGAGCTGATTTCCAACGGCAGTGACGCCATTGACAAATTGTACTTCCGCTCTCTGACAGATGAGTCCGTGGGAATGTATAAAGAGGATTTCCATATATTTATAACGCCTGACAAAGACGCAAGGACATTGACAATCGAGGATAACGGCTGCGGTATGACTGCCGATGAGCTTGAGTCTAATTTAGGTACGATAGCAAAAAGCGGCTCCCTTGACTTTAAAAAGGATATGGAAGAAAAAAGCGAGGTTGAGATAATCGGTCAATTCGGTGTCGGGTTTTATTCCGCATTTATGGTCAGCGACAAGGTTACCGTTTTAAGCAGGGCTTTCGGGGAAGAGAGCGCAAACCTTTGGACAAGCCAAGGCGCAGACGGCTACACAATCGAGCCTGCGGAAAAGGATACCGCCGGAACGGTAATTACTCTTTATCTGAAAGAGGACACGGAAGAGGAAAAATACAGCGATTATCTTGAAACCTACAAGATTACTTCACTTGTGAAAAAATATTCCGATTATATAAGATATCCGATTATGATGGATGTGGAAACGACCCATCCCGTTGAGGGCAAGGAGGACGAATACGAAACCGTTACCGAAACAAGAACTCTCAACAGCATGGTGCCGCTTTGGAGAAAGAACAAAAATGAAATAACCGAGGAAGAGTACGAAAGCTTTTACAAGGATAAATTTTATGATTACACTGCTCCGGCAAAGGTAATACACAGCAAGGTTGAAGGACAGGCCACATATGACGCTCTGCTGTTTATCCCGAAGAAGGCTCCCTATGATTACTACACCAAGGAATACGAAAAGGGGCTCCAGCTTTACTCCAACGGCGTTTTGATTATGGACAAATGCCCTGATCTTCTGCCCGATTATTTCAGCTTTGTCAAGGGTCTTGTGGACAGCTCCGACTTGACTCTGAACATTTCCAGAGAGACGCTCCAGCACGACTATCAGCTTAAGCTCATTGCAAGGACAATCGAGAAAAAGATTAAATCCGAGCTTACGAATATGCTTAAAAACGACAGAGAGAATTACGAGGAGTTTTACAAGGCTTTCGGGATGCAGCTTAAATACGGCGTATATGAGAGCTACGGAGCAAACAAAGAGACGCTCCAAGATTTGCTTTTGTTCGTTTCCTCCCACGAGGACAAGCTTACCACTCTTAACGAATACTGCGACAGGATGAAGGAGGACCAGGAGAATATTTACTATGCCTGCGGTGAAACAAAGGCGAAAATCGATATGCTCCCCCAGGTTGAAGCTGTAAAGGACAAGGGCTTTGAGATTTTGTATTTCACCGACAATGTTGACGAATTTGCCATTCAGATGATGTCGGAATACGACCAAAAGCACTTTGTAAACGTTTGCGCAGACAATCTTGACTTAAGCTCCGATGAGGAGAAAGAAGCGGTCAAGAAGGAGAACGAGGACTCAAAGGAGCTGCTTGACAAAATGAAGGACGCTTTGGGCGGCTCCGTTACAAGCGTTCGCTTTACAAACACCTTGAAAAATCATCCTGCCTGCCTTACAAGCGAGGGAATGGTTTCCACAGAAATGGAAAAGGTGTTAAATTCCATGCCAAACTCAAACGGCGAAGTAAAAGCGGAAACGGTTCTTGAGATAAATGCGAACCATCCGGTTGCCGAAAAGCTTAAAACGCTCTCAGATGAGAATTTGACAAAGTACGCCAAGCTTCTCTATATGCAGGCAAGGCTTATAGGCGGTCTGACGATAGAGGATCCGGCTGAATTCAGCAGCCTTATCAGCGAGCTTATGGTATAAAACGGCTCGGCTTAATCGGCAGCACATCCGGTTCATAATCCACAAGTACAGTGCGAAGTTTAAGGTTTGAGTGCGGAGTGTGGAGTTTCGGAAGCCCTTGCGGGCTTGCTCCGCTCACTGCGTTCGCTTTAATTGTCGATATATTTCCGTTTCGGAAAAATTTTCACGATTTCACAATTTCACTCTTCGGTTTTCCCTATGAGGGAAAAGCGGCGATTTTTCCGCTTTTCCGGAAGAAAAGCGACTATATATATAATTTTCCTTATTTGGAAGTTCCGTTACGGGAAAGGCTTAAAAGCCGCCTTTCCCTGCACGGTAACTTCTTTGTGCCAATGTTTTTTTGCCACCGTGAGCTTGTGCAAAATTTTAATTTCTGCACCCCTTTAAAAGTGTGGAGTGTGGAGTTTCGGAAGCCCTTGCGGGCTTGCTCCGCTCACTGCGTTCGCTCTAATGAAATTTAAAATCTTAACAATCAAACTTAATGCATATAAGATTTTAATTGTCAATCATTATTAACTATTAATTATTAAGTAAGCACTGATTAAATCGAGTGCGACGGATGCGTAGAGAATTTTTTGCA
>JAJQGK010000083.1 GCA_021200555.1 Clostridiales bacterium
GAGGATGAATTTGTTACATATAAAATTCTTTTTGCCTGTGATAAAATTGCATATATTGACGCACCAATGTATGCATACTATCAAAATCCAAATTCCACAATGCATACATATTCGAGTAAACGACTTGCAGTATTAGATGCGCTCGATGAACAAATCGAATTTTTTTATAACAATAATTATGATAATATTGCCTTTACGAGAATAAGGCGTGCAGTTTATACTTCTAAAAGTTTCTATGAAGTCGTAAATGATAAAAAAACAAAATTTTATTTAAAACGGTATACACGAAAAAAAATAATAAAATATAGGAAACATTTAAAAGAGCTCTTCAAAAATTATAAGGAAATCTACGAATTTGCATTTCCTAATTTTATGACTTTATATTGGTACTTCATTGTTCTTTTGAAAAAATTGAAAATTAAAAAGAATTAAGGTGCAAAAATATGCCCACAATATCAATAATTGTCCCGATTTACAATGTCGAAAAATACCTGCGAAAATGTATTGAAAGTATTCTCAGTCAAACATTCAAAGATTTTGAATTAATTTTGATTGATGACGGCAGTTCGGACAACAGCGGAAAAATCTGCGATGAATATGCAAAACAGGATAGTCGAATTATTGTTATTCATCAATGTAACAAGGGCGTTTCGACAGCAAGGAACAAGGGCTTAACATCCGCTAAAGGTGACTATATAGCATTCATAGACCCGGACGATTATGTAGCAGAAAATTATTTGGAATATCTTTACAACAGCCTTCAAGAATATTCTGATGCAGACTATGCCGTATGTTCATATGCAAAGGTTGATGAAAACGGAAATTTTATCGATGAAATATCTATATCATTTAAAACACAATGTGTAGCAATAATTGATGATATAGACATATACAATCTTTTTTCAACTAAACTTATTTGGACATCATTATATAAAAAATCATCATTAATTATAAATGATAAGCTTCTGATGTTTAATGAAGCTATTGCCCATACAGAAGATGTTTTATTTAGTCATACCGTTTATGTGAACAGCAAAAAATATGTCAGATTGGGGAATGTGCTTTATTTTTACCTTTACAGAAATGACAGCGTTTCTCATTCAGGGTTTAACAAAAATAAGATCTCTGAATTGAGTGCTTACGATTTAATAATAAAAGAGTCGCATAATTTTCCAAATATAAAAGTGTATTACAAAACCTATTATTCAAGTCTAAGTCTTAATTATATGGAAAATGCATTAAAACAAGGTTTTAAATATAAATATTTACACAAAATAAAAAAACATCTGCTAAATAATGTTTTATATATTTTTAAATCTGAAAAAGATTTAAAATACAAGCTTTATTATGCTGCATTAAGCATATTTCCGCAATTGGCAAACAAAATTTTTAAAATCAGTAAATAAAAAAAAGATAGTCAAAGCTATATACTTTATTTTTGGTTTAGTAAGGGTTATAATTTTTCAGCATAGGAGTAGATATAATGAACTCACATGTTTCTATAATAGTACCTGTATATAATGTTGAAAAATTTTTGTCCAGATGTATAGAAAGCATATTAGCTCAATCGTACAATAATTATGAATTAATATTGGTTGATGACGGCAGTTCGGACAACAGCGGAAAAATTTGCGATGAGTATGAAAAACAGGATAATCGTATAAAAGTTATACATAAACAAAACGGCGGATTGGCAGATGCGAGAAATGCCGGATTAAAAATCTCTCGAGGAAAGTTCGTTTTATTTTGCGACAGTGATGATTATGTATCAAATACTTGGTGCGAACACTTTATGGAATATTCTGATACAGATGAAAACAGTTACATCGTATCGGGTTATAACTATGTAACATCCAACAGTAAAAAATGCATTCCCGCAGATTTACTATGCAAAACCTGTCCAATTGAAGAATGCTTTTCTTTACAAAACAAAGGCATTTTCGGCTATGCATGGAATGCTCTATTCCGTGCAAGTATATTAAAACAATTTAATATACATTTTTCTACAGATGTAATAGTTGAAGATTTGCCGTTTACCTTGAACTATCTTTCTCATATGAAAAGCATTGTGTATACCGGATATTGCGACTACAATTACTATCATGATGACAGAGAAACGCTATCAAACAAATATTATAAATACGGTTTTACTCGCTGGCAGGAAAAATACCGTATATCACGACAATTTATTTCTGAAAATGTCAGTGAAGGCAAGCAATTAATGATAAAAAAGCAAGTTGCAGATATGTACTTATATTATTTTTTAAATTCCCTTGCAAACACATTTGATAATCGAAACACAGATAATCACATAAAAAAATTGCAATACAATTCACATATCGTGTCTACAGATGAATTTCAGGAATGTCTGCATTTTGCAGATTGTTCTCATGAAAATCCTAATTATATACACTTACTAAAAGAGAAAAATTATCCGGCTGCATATCTATTATGGAAATCAGCTGATATCAAAAATACAATTAAGAGGCGGATAAAATGAAAATAATCGGTATGATACCGGCGAGAAAAGAATCGACAAGGTTCAACAACAAGCCATTGGCGCTCATTTGCGGAAAGCCAATGGTATATTGGGTGTGGAAGCACTCAAAGGAGGTAGCTGTATTTGACGAGGTTTATGTGGCAACAGACAGCGAAGACATTAAATCCACCGCCGAAGATTTCGGAGCAAAGGTGATATTGACATCTTCCGACTGTGAAACAGCGACCGAGCGGCTTTACGAGGTTTATAAAAAAATCAATGCCGACTTATATGTTATGATAAACGGCGACGAGCCTCTTGTTACAGCTGATGATATTGCAAAGTGCATTCCCGAAAAAATACCGGAGGATGGATTTTACGTATCAAACCTTATGACTGATTTTTCAAATCCGGTTGAGGTTGTAGATCCCACAAACCTTAAAATTGTGACCAATCGAGACGGCGTTTGCCTCTTTATTTCCCGCTCCCCTATTCCATTTCCCAAGGGCGAAATGAATTATACATATCAAAAATTTGTAGGTGTCGGCGCTTTTACTCCTGCTGCCCTCGAATTTTATCACAACACTCCGAGAGGTCCTGTTGAGAAAATCGAAGAAAACGATTCGTTTAGATTTATAGAAAATAAAAAAGATTGCTACTATATAAATGCTCACTGTAAATCGCTGTCTGTGGATACGCCTAAGGATCGGGTTGAGGTTGAGCGATACATGGTTGAAAATCAACTTTCCGAATAAAAGTTCACTAAGGAGGAGTTATAATGTTCCGTCTTATTGCAGGACCGTGTGTTATTGAATCCGAAGAGCAAGTTATGTCAATTGCCGAAGAAATGAAAAAAATCACAGATGAGCTAAAAATTCCATACACTTTTAAAGCTTCCTTTGACAAAGCAAACAGAACTTCTATACAGAGCTTCAGAGGACCGGGAATTGAAGCGGGGCTTTCTGTTTTAAAAAAAGTCAAAGAAGCATACTCGCTTTCGATTTGTACAGATATACATGAGCCGTGGCAGGCAGAACCTGCGGCTGAGGTTGCGGATATTATTCAAATTCCGGCATTTCTTTGCAGACAGACGGATTTACTTACAGCGGCAGCAAAAACAGGCAAATGTATAAATATCAAAAAGGCGCAATTCCTTGCTCCGTGGGACATGAAAAACTGCATTGAAAAGGTCAGGAGCGCAGGCAATGATAATATTATGCTGTGCGAAAGAGGAACGGTTTTCGGTTATAACTCTCTTGTTGTTGACATGACGGGGTTGAGAGTTATGAAAGACTTTGGAGTTCCCGTAATATTTGACGCAACGCACAGCGTTCAGAAGCCGGGCGGAAACGGTACAAGCACGGGAGGCAACCGTCAATATGTAGAGTATCTTGCAAAAGCTGCTTTGGCAGTGGGAGTTGACGGACTTTTTATGGAAACCCATTTTGATCCCGATAACGCAAAATCAGACGGACCGAATATGGTGCCATTAAGAGAAATGAAGGAATTGCTTAAAAAGCTTATCAGAGTTTATAACGCAGTAAATTATTAGGACGGAAAACATATGAATCTGGATATTATAAGTGAAGCTCAAAAGGTTTTTGATATAGAAATAGACGCTCTTGAAAAAACGAAAAAATCACTCAATTCCGATTTTGAACAATTGGTCAATCTTATTATGGATTGCAAGGGTAAGATTGTTTTGACCGGTATGGGAAAACCGGGACATATTGCGGAAAAATTAGCTGCAACATTTGCAAGCTTAGGTACACCTTCATTTTTTATGCATCCCGGAGAAGCAATGCACGGAGACTTGGGAATGCTCGATAAAAAGGATCTTGTTTTGCTTATGAGCTACAGTGGCGAAAGCACGGAAGTTACCGCTCTTTTACCGGCTTTAAAGGAAATCGGCTGCACAACAGTTGCAATTACCGGAAACGAAAAATCAACCATATTTCGTGAATGTCCTTATCATTTTTGTTTTCCGGATTTCGACGAAGCTTGTTATCTTCACCTTGCTCCCACATCAAGCACTACATCTCTGTTGGTTTTAGGCGATGCCTTGGCTGTCGTGGCATCCAAATTAAAAAATTATACGAGAGAAGACTTTGGTCTTTATCACCCTGCAGGTGCTCTTGGCAAAAAGCTGCTTGTAAAAGTAAAAGATATAATGCATACCGGTGTTGATAATGCAGTTGTATGCGAAGGTGCATCTCTCAGAACGGCAATTATTGAAATGAGCGGAAAAGGACTGTGTATGGTTACCGTTACAGATAAAAACGGTAAGCTTAAAGGGATAATAACCGATGGGGATCTCAGAAGAATGCTTGAAAAAGGGATAGATGTATACGGTGAAACGGTGGATAATGTTATGACATCCGACCCAAAGTGGACTGACAGCCGAGAAATGGCTGTAAATGCTCTACAAAAGCTTAACGATAATAAAATAACTTGTATGCCGGCTCTTGATGAAACTGGGAAGGTAGTAGGCTCTGTTTTATTACAGGACATTATTAAGGCAGGAATTGTAAAATAGGTATGTTTTATGAACACAAATAAAATAAAAATGCTCGCAATGGATATTGACGGAACATTGACTGACGGAAAAATTTACACATCGGTTCAAGGCGAAATAATGAAGGCTTTTAATGTTAAAGACGGATATGCAATTGCAAATATTTTGCCAAAGGAAAATATTCTTCCCGTTATTATCACAGGGAGAAAATCCAAAATTGCAGCGATCAGAGCCGCAGAACTTAATATTTCCGAAATACATCAAGGAGTGTCGGACAAGCTTTCGTTATTAAAAAGGACAGCAGAAAAATATAATATTGAGCAGCAAGAAATAGCATATATCGGCGATGATTTAAACGATATAGATTGCATGATTTTTTGCGGACTTGCCGCTTGTCCATCAGACGCATCGGATCAAACAAAAAAATGCGCAGATTATATATGTAAATTGAGCGGCGGAGAAGGAGCAGTCAGAGAGTTTATCGATTTTATAATTAAAACAAAAAAATAATGTACCATATCATTTCACATGGAAAAATCTCCGAACTGGATGACAGACCGGAGATTGCCGTGTTTGGTTAAGGAGCAACAAATCTAAATGAAAGCGTTTAATTATAAATATAACTATTGCTATGTGCAATTGAATCTATGCCAATAATTATGTCAGCTTATTGATATATTCACAGTAAACATAAATATTCTGGATTTTTTTGGCTTCAATTCCGTCCTCGGTTGTTATTACGGGTTGGGTTTCGGACGGAGTTATATATCTTTTAAAAACAATTGCGCTCTGTCCCGGCTCCATATGAAATATTTCGCCGTAATGGAATTTATCTATCTCAATATTAAGATATTCGGTAAGGACTCTGTCAATCGTTCGATCGGAATAGCAGCAGCAAACGCCCACATCACCAAAGACTTCGATTATCGATTTGGCTTCATCAAGGGAGATGGAGTCTATTTTATATGTTCCGTTGCCTACCGCGCACATCGAATCATTATCCAATAAAAGTAAACTGTTTTTCGGGTTATCCATAGATATACCTCCACTGTAATAAATTTCAGACCGGATTTTTATGTTATTTCTTCTGATGTATTGATTATAAGAAAAAAATGTTATATAATTAGTTACAGAAATAGTTATATTTAAAAAATAAACAAAATTATCTGTTTAATATGTGTACTTTTTTAGCAAAAATGATAACATATCTGCACGATTGTATCTCAAGTCGCTGTTTCGATGCTGTATATGTTGTACAAAATTACAAAATTTTTTTCGACAAATTGCAGCTAAGAGTAGAAAATTATTTTTTCTGTTTATTTTATGCGGCTTATGTGATAATCTATTAATAAACCGTTAATATTTTATTTAAATTTGGGGGCATAAGATTGTCCGTACCAACCGAAAACTCAGTTAATGTAAATTTTTTCGGACAGATGAAAATCGAAACAGCTTTCGGCGTTATTGACGAGCAGGATATAAATTCCGTCAGGATTGACAAGCTTATAGCTTATCTTGTTTTAAATCGGCGGTCGGTTGTTTCCGTTGATGTATTATCCGCCATCATATGGCCTCAGGGAGTTGAAAACCCATACGGAAGTCTGCGGGGACTTGTATTCCGAGCGAAAAAGATTTTACAGCCCATATTTCCCGACAAAAGCTTTATAACGGCGTCAAAAGGCTCATATGAGATTAACAGGGACTTTGACGTATCTGCCGATACAGAGCTTCTCAGCGTAAAAATCAACGCTGTGACAGCCGCTAAAGCCGCCGGCGGGCATTACACGGCAACCGATGATGATTTAAAATTTCTCGACAGCCGCTGCTTCGCCTTTATGGAAAGTCTCTCGTCGGATATTTGGGGGCTTCCGGTAGGTACATATTACAATTCAAAAATGCTCTCGTATTTAGGCAGCGTATTGGACAGTTTATACGAGCAAGGCAGATTTGACGATGTGATTTTATATGCCGCAAAGGGTCTTGCGATTGACCCCCTTTCCGAAGGTCTTCACGAAAAAATTATAAAATCGCTTTTATCCCAAGGCAACAGAAAAATGGCGTCGGATTATTACCGGAATACGATCAGGGCGTTTATGCAGGAATATAATATCAGCCCGTCAAATAATTTTAAATCACTCCGAAAAATTATCACAAATTTTTAAATCGGATAAAGATACAGCACAAATAAGGTGAAAAGCAATGTATGAAATTATGGACAAGAGAGAGCTTAATCCCACCGTAACAATGATGGATATTTACGCTCCCGATGTTGCGGCAAAGGCTAAGCCGGGACAATTTATCATTCTTCGAGTCAACTCCATAGGAGAAAGGATTCCTCTGACAATCGCCGGATGCAGCAAAAAGGACGGCACGGTGAAAATCATTTTTCAAATTGTCGGAGCAACAACGTTATATTTAAACCGCCTTAACAAGGGCGACCGGCTTTGTGATTTTGCGGGTCCTTTAGGCAGACCCACCGAGCTTGACGGTCTAAAAAAGGTTTGCATTGTCGGCGGTGGCGTCGGCTGCGCAATTGCCATGCCTGTAGCTCAAAAATTACATGAAATGCATTGCACGGTCCATTCGATTATCGGATTCAGAAATAAAGATCTTGTTATTCTTGAGGATGAGTTTACGGCTGCATCCGACAAGCTTACAATTGTTACGGACGACGGCTCATACGGCGAAAAAGGCGTTGTAACGGAGCCGCTGAAAAGAGCCTTGGAAAACGGAGAAGGCTACGATGAAGTCATTGCCATAGGTCCTTTGGTTATGATGAAATTTGTTGTTGCAACGACAAAGCCCTACAATGTTAAAACCGTTGTATCAATGAACCCTATTATGGTTGACGGAACGGGCATGTGCGGCGGCTGCAGGCTGACTGTTGGCGGAAAAACACGTTTTGCTTGCGTTGACGGTCCTGATTTTGACGGCTTTGAGGTTGATTTTGACGAGGCAATGAAAAGGGGCTCAATGTACAGAGACGACGAAAAACATGCCTACGAGGAAAATTGCAGGCTTCTTAACAGCAAGGAGGCGCAATAAAAAATGGCGAATATGTCTCCTAAGAAGCAGCCTATGCTTCTTCTTAACGCCGAGGACAGAGCTGAAACCTTTGCCGAGGTTGCTCTCGGATATTCCGAAAACGAAGCTCAGATTGAGGCTTCAAGGTGTCTTAATTGTAAAAACAGCCCTTGTGTCGGCGGCTGCCCCGTAAACATACAAATTCCCGATTTCATTAAGCTTATTACCGAGGGAAACTACGAGGGCGCATATCAAAAAATAGCCGAGGAGTCGGCTTTGCCCGCCGTCTGCGGCAGAGTCTGCCCACAGGAGCGTCAATGCGAAAAGGTCTGCGTAAGAGGTATCAAAGCGGAGCCTGTAGCCATAGGGAGGCTTGAACGCTTTGTGGCGGACTATCACAATAATCATATGACGGACAACAAAATGCCTGTTGAGCCAAACGGACACAAAGTCGCCGTAATAGGTTCCGGGCCGTCCGGTCTTACATGTGCCGGCGAGCTTGCGAAAAAGGGCTATGACGTTACGATTTTTGAAGCTCTCCACATTGCCGGCGGAGTGCTTGTTTACGGTATTCCGGAATTCAGACTGCCGAAAAAAACCGTTCAAAAGGAAGTCGACGGACTCAGAAAAATGGGTGTAAAAATCAAGACAAACACCATCATCGGCAAGACCTTTACCATTGACGAGCTAATGAATGAGGACGGATTTGAGGCTGTGTTTATAGGCTCCGGCGCAGGTCTTCCGAAATTTATGAATATTCCCGGAGAAAACGCTCGCGGAGTATATTCCGCAAATGAATTTCTTACAAGAATTAACCTGATGAAAGCATACCAACCGGACAGTCCGACTCCTATAATCCGACCGAAAAGAGCGATTATAGTCGGAGGCGGAAACGTAGCAATGGATGCGGCAAGATGTGCCAAGCGTTTAGGCTCTGAGGTTTATGTTCTTTACAGAAGAACAAGAGCCGAGCTTCCCGCACGAAAAGAAGAAGTCGAACATGCAATTGAAGAGGGCATTGTCTTCGGTTTCTTAACAAACCCCATAAAAATAAACACCGATGAATTTGACAATGTAAAATCCGTAACATGTCAAAATGTTAATCTTTCGGAGCCGGACGCAACAGGCAGAGCAAGGCCTGTGCCTATCGAAAACAGTGAGTTTGACATTAAGGCTGACGCTGTGATTATGGCTTTGGGAACGTCTCCCAATCCTCTGATTAAATCTACAACGGAAGGCCTTGACACAAACAACAGAGGCGGAATTACGGTAGATGAAAAGGAGGAAACATCAATTCCCGGAGTTTTCGCAGGAGGCGATGCGGTCACCGGAGCGGCGACGGTTATACTTGCAATGGGAGCGGGAAAAAGAGCAGCAAAATCAATTGACGACTATATACAAAGCAAAAACAAATAAAATTATCCGGCAGTATCGAAGCTGTCGGATTTTTCTTGCATATAATAAAAGGATATGCTAAAATAATCTTTGAAAAAATAAATTCGGAGTTGGTATCATGGTGCAGTTTAATAATGAGTGGGACGAGCTTTTAAAGGGAGAATTTGAAAAGGAATACTATATCAAAATACATAATTTTCTTATTGAAGAGTACAAAAATCCAAATTATCCCGTATATCCCAATATGTATGACATTTTTAACGCCATGAAGCTTACCGATTACAACAGCGTTAAGGCGGTTATATTGGGGCAAGACCCTTACCACGAGCCCAATCAGGCTCATGGGCTTTCTTTTTCCGTAAAAGACGGCGTCCGCTTCCCGCCGTCACTTGTGAATATTTACAAGGAATATCACGAGGATTTGGGATATCCCATTCCAAAAAGCGGCAACCTGACAAAGTGGGCTGAAAACGGCGTTTTGCTTCTTAACACCGTCTTGACGGTCAGGGGCGGTCAGGCGGCAAGCCACAGGGGCATAGGCTGGGAAATTTTTACGGACAGAATTATCGAGCTGCTTAATCAGCGTGAAAAGCCCATTGTTTTCCTGCTGTGGGGCCGTTTTGCAAGAGACAAAAAATCGCTTATAACAAATCCCAATCATTATATTCTCGAAGCTGCGCATCCCAGCCCGCTGTCCGCTTACAACGGATTTTTCGGATGCCGTCATTTTTCCAAAACAAATGATTTTCTGTGCGATGATCCCGTTGATTGGCGGCTTGAATAAATTCAATTAAAGCACAAAGCCGCAGCTTTCAGCCTTTTCGGCGGATTGTTCCGCAAAATAAAGTGCCCCTTCGCCTTGAGAAGCGTAGGGACATCTTAATTTAGTTATATTTTTTCGCACGCATAGATATAGAGCGTTTACTTCAAATATTCGGCTGCCCATTTTTCAAAATCCCTGTCGGATATATGATTTACAATTTTTCCCTCCGAAAGCTTGGCATTAGGCGGCAGCAACGGCTTTAAAATTTCTGCGGTACTGCCGAACCCGCTGCCTCCCGAAGTCGCAAACAGCACAACCGCTTTTCCCGAGAAATCACAGCTCTCCAGGAATGTGCTTATTATTGTCGGAGCTTTATACCACCAAATAGGAAAGCCTATAAAAACTCTGTCATAATCCCCCATATTGTTAACCGTTCCGACAATTTCGGGTCTTGATGCGGGATCGCTCATTTCTACAGAGCTGCGGCTTTTTTTGTTTCGCCAGTTGAGATCTTCGGCTGTATATGGTTTTTTAGGAGTTATTTCAAAGAAATCCGCACCGAGAATTTCAGAAAGGCGTTTTCCGTAAGACTTAGTTACTCCGCTTGCGGAAAAACATGCCACAAGATTTTTCATTTTCGTTACTCCTCTATTTTATCGTAAGCTTCATCCGTTACAGGTTCGCACCAGACATTTGCCGCATCCTCTCCGGGAATTTCCACCGCAATATGGCTGAACCATGAGTCTCGTTTCGCGCCGTGCCAATGCTTTACGTTTGCGGGTATGGTTATAATCGTTCCGGGGGTAAGGCTTACGGGTGCTTTTCCTTCCTCCTGATACCAGCCCTCCCCTGCCGTGCATATAAGAAGCTGGCCGCCGCCGCTTTTGGCTTTATGAATATGCCAATTGTTCCTGCATCCGGGTTCAAAGGTCACATTTAAAAGACCGACAGATGTTTCATTTGGATTTGTAAGAGGTTTTAAATAGGATTTGCCGATAAAATACTCCGCATAATCGCTGTTAAAATCGCCCAAACCGAATGTATTTGCCTTTTCAAATTCTTCATAGCTTTGAAACTTCATATGAATTTCTCCCCTTGCATTAATTTTATTTTGCTTATATCAATATTATACGATTAATAAGCAGGAATGTAAAATACCTATTTTAAATTATCGGATATGCTTTTTATGTATTTTGTTGCAAATACTATAAAAGTACTGACTGCCGCCGACATAATCTGATTTTTCTTCCACACAAGAACCGCATTGCTTTCAATTTCGGGTTTTAGAGGGACATATTTCATACCGTTAAATTCACAGTTGAGTCTTATTCCTATCGCTGCGCCGCCGCATCGGTACGCCGTGCAAGCAAGATTGTATAAAAGATTTCCCTCGGCAACGATGTTAAGGCTGTCTGCGTAATCCCCGAACCAATTTGTTATTTCGCTGCGAATATAATCTCTGCATGAAAACGCAAGGGGAACCCCCGCAAGATCGACCGGAGTGACAAAACTCTTTAATGCAAGCGGACTGTTCTCACTTACAACGGCACACCACTCCTCCTTAAACGGAATGCGTAAAAATCCATATCTGAGCACATCCACAGGCTCCAGTAAAACGCCGGCATCAAGAGTTCCCCGCTCCATCTTTTCCTTGATATTATCCGAATTGCCGCTGAAAATATTAAATTTAACATTGGGATAAAGTTTATTAAAGGCGGCAAGAATCTCGGAAAAGAACGAACCGCTTCTGTATTCCCCGCTGCCTATTGAAATTTCCCCGCTCAAATACTCGCTTTGCTTTAACTCAGATTTTGTTTTGTCTACAAGGGACATTAGCTCCTTTGCCCGCCGTTTCAACAAAACGCCCTCGTCTGTAAGTACAATTCGATGACTGCCTCTTGTAAAAAGCCGAACACCCAGCTCCTCTTCAAGCTGCATAAGCTGACGGGAAAGAGTCGGCTGGGTTATATGCAGCGAGGCTGCCGCCTTCGTTATATTTTCCTCTTCGGTTACCGCAAGAAAATAGGATAAAACTCACAGTTCCATTTTTATGCACTCCCTATGGGTGTTTTTATTAAATCGGTGCACACCGTTTGCAATGCGTGGTATTGTTACCGAAAAAAATCCGAACACGCCGAAAACAAACTGCGAGTTCAGATTAAAAACTTGGCAGGGGCAGAAGGATTCGAACCCTCGGCACGCGGTTTTGGAGACCGCTGCTCTACCAGCTGAGCTATACCCCTATATTATGGTGGACCATCAGGGACTCGAACCCCGGACCGACCGGTTATGAGCCGGTTGCTCTAACCAA
>JAJQGK010000038.1 GCA_021200555.1 Clostridiales bacterium
ATAACGGAAGATAACGCCGTATGGGCTGATTATTATGATTTCCCATTTTTTGAGCGTTTGTATTAATCAGCCGCTTGATTGAATTTCTGCGGGAATTGGCTGCTTATATCCAAACTATTGTAAAATAGACGAGCGTATATCCGGAAGCGCAATATCAATAATCTTATTCGGAGGAGTGAACCATGATATATATCAGCGAGCTTATCGGTTATGAGCAAAATGACTTAAATGCTCCCTATTGGTTCCTTAACAGGGTTAGTTTCAATATCGAGAACATAAATGATATTTTATCCAATCTTGATATTTCAATAAAATCTTTTCTTTGTAACACAGACTATTATGATTATACAGCACTTCCGTATGTTGATTTATACGAGGTTGAGAAAGCGTACCTTGAGGTACTTAATAACAAATTAGTTACGAACAAACTCATAAGACTGCCAAGGGAAGAGTTTGAAAATGAATTTTCTGAAATATTTGAACACGAATTAGGCGGTACATACGAGTACTGTCATTGGCGGGACTTTTACAAACAATACAAAATACGCACGCTTGTTGAATGGTGCAGGGAAAATAAACTCCCGTACATTAAGTAAGCACTGATTAAATCGAGTGCGACGGATGCGTAGAGAATTTTTTTGCAAGACAAGGAACAAAGCGCAAGGAATACTGTCGTATTGTGAGCATTTGTGACGAAGTATTGCGGAAAAGAATCAAGCAGACGGCGTGCTCAGCCGTCAGGCGTGATTTAATCAGTGGTTACTTAATGATACATAGCAAAAAGCAAAAAAGAGAGGGCGAACAGGTCCCTCTCTTTGTATTCAGAAGAAGATTAAAGCTCCTCGTACTTTTTCGTCCACTGCATAACCTCTTCCTTGTCATATACCTCAGGCATGGCGTTCAGCGTTTTTTTCAGCGAGCCTACATTGGCGAAGGTTTTAGCGGCATTTGCAAGAACCGGCAGCTTCGGCAGGCTTTTTAGCAGCTTGTGAAGAATGGCGGTCATGGACATACTTGCCGTGTGTCCCGTGCTTAACGCAATTTCATTTGCGGAGAGGATTTCCTTTTCAAGGAGATAATCCACATCGCTTGCCTGGAGAGAGGTTGCAAGAGTTCTCAGCTTATCGACGATAACAAGCTTGTTGCCTATGTTCATAAAGTAGTCGTATTGGTACCTCCAAAGAGTCGCCGCCGTAAATTCATCGCTTACGTCGGCAAGCACCGCATCCGCAAGATATTTTCCCGCTCTGATGCTGTTGGCAATGCCCGATCCTATTATGGGAATTGTCATTGCCGCACAGTCGCCTATAGCCGCATATCCGTCCGCAACCATTATGGGAATTGTCCGTCTGATGGGGATTTTTGTCACAGTTCCGCCTCTGATGATAATCGTTCCGATTGCGGGGAATTTTTCTCTCAAATCGTTAAGAGTGCTGTCAATTTGTCCCTGAGTTAAGTTTACATCGCCGAATCTTCCTATAAGTATATCCATATATTTTTCATCGGTGATAACCCAGTCAATGCCCGGCTCTCTCATATGGTAAAAATCAACAAGATGGTTGTGCTCCGGTTCGGGCTCTCCCGGATTTCTTTTGAAAAACGCCCTGTAGCATGTGAACATCTGCGTTCCGTCAAATTCCTTTAAAATGTTAAATCTCTCAGGTAAAAGTGTGCGGACAGGGGAGTCCACGCCGGCGGAATCTATGACAAGATCGCCGAAAACCGCCGAGGTCTTTCCGTTTTTCTTAATGAGAAAGCCCAAAATCCTCGTTCTGTCCGCAATGGGAGCGGTAATTTCACAGTCAAAATGGAATTTTACTCCGCATTTTTCCGCATAAGAAATAAGGTATTTTATAAGGTATTTTCTGTCTATAATTACGTTTTTTGAAGACGCCGAATCCGGCATTTTGATAAAAACCGAATAGTTTGGGTTTGTGTATGTTACGTTGTGGGACGAGCCGAGCTTATCCTCAGGCGGCATTGGAATGCCTGCATCCTCAAAGCTTTTGATGTCAAAGGAATCAGTCCAGTCGTGACCGATGTCCCTGCGTTTTTTCGCTTCGTATATGTCAACCTTGTATCCCTGCTCGGCAAGCAGCGCGCCGCAAACTATTCCGCCGTGACCCGCTCCGGCAATTATTATGTTTTTGCTCATTGTCAATCTCCTGTTCCGCATAAGCGCAGCCGATATTATATTTTATATCCACACCTTCAGCGCATGTGGTTTGAATAAACTGTAATTGTATATAAATATATTACTACAAATGTCCAAATTTTTCAATAAGAAAAATGATTAAATAATGAATAAAATTTGATAAATCCTCAATGTAAACACAACTCGAAATTGCACTGTTGCGTTTTTTGCGAGAATTTACCGTTCGGAAAAAACTCAAATTTTCCCGAAAAAGCACTTGCAAAATCGAAAATTGTATGCTACAATTAATTTAAACATAAATAATTTCACGAAAAGAGTTGACAAGGGCAATGAATTACGGTACACTTTATAAGCAAGCAAGCAAGCCCCGATACTGTAATTTTTTCTCTTGTATCAATATTTTGTAATTACGCATAACTTAAAGCAGTTTTTCTGCCTTGAGTTGTGCTTTTTTTTATTTGAGAAATTTAAAAAGGCGATTTTCGTATTAATTTGGGAAGCAGGAGCTATGGACGACAGAAACAAATCATATGGGTTCGATTTATGTTGTGGCTCAATGGTAAGGTCTTTCCTGTGCAGCTGTCCGAATTGTATTGGTGCTGTCGGGAGATTGACTCTGTGTCTGTAAAGGGCAAGTTACTGTTTTCCAAGGCTGTATTTACTTAACGGAAAGGGGGATTTAAAATGAAAAATCCTGTTAAAACAATAAAATTGAAAGGTGGTGAATTTAATGGCGCAGGTAATAGAATTGGAGTGTCCCGGATGCGGAGCAAGGGTTACCATAGATCAAAAGGAATGTGAATGGTGCCATGGTCCTGTAATCGTTTCCACATTTAACAGCGTATACTCAATGCCTATGCCGCAGATTAACAAGTATGCGGGAGCATACAAAAAAGCGTTGGCGGATAACCCCGATAATATCGAGCTTAACAATTCGATAGCCATGTGTTATCTCAAGCTCGGGCTTTATGATAAGGCGCTGCCGGCGTTTGAAAAAGCGATGGAGGATAATTTCGACAATTCAGAAACCTTCTTCTATGCTGCTGTGTGTCTGCTTAACGGAAAAAAAGCTTTTGTGCAAAAAAGAGATGTTATCGATAAAATATCGGAATATATAAATGCGGCGCTTATGATAGAACCGCGCGGCATCTATTATTACTTTTTGGCATACATAAAATACGATTATTTCAGCCGAAAGTACTTAAAAACCTCTCCGGATTATCGTGAATTGCTGTCAGAGGCAAAAAACATCGGATATTCGGAGACCGATTCAAAGCAATTATTCGAATTGCTTAAGGTTGAAAAACCAACTGAATTTTAACTTACAGAAAAATTATAAATAAAATAAACGGAGGTAAAAATAATGGGAATGTTTAGTAAAGGAGCCGGAATAGCGGCGGGTTTGGCAGCAGTTGCTGCCGAGAAAGAGGCGGAAAGAAAAAGACTGCTCAAAGGGAGAACATCGGAGCAAAAGAAAGTTGTCAACTATCTTTACGGTCACAGAGGTTGTTTGACACCGTCTCTTACCGATGAACAATATGACAAAATGGTAAGAGATCGAATCTCAAGCATGGATTTTAAAACAAAAGCACTTGCAAAAATCGGCATCGATGAAACGGAGGTTCAGGAAATTGACCCCGTACATTTTGAAGGTGCGTATCTTCCGGACAGAAAGGATAACAGAAGGGATACTCTCAGCATAAAAGGCAAAGACGGTAAAATGAGAAGCTCAGAATATATGGTTACATGGCTGTTTTTCGGAGATTCCCAACTTTTTATTTATCAGTATACCTTAAATATGTGTTCGGAAAGCTTTAAAGAGAAAACATTGGATTATTTTTACAAAGATATAACGAACCTTACAACAGTGTCCGATTCCATTGAGCGAGATATTCCAAAGCAGTCCTGTACGGGCAGAGTTTCCTACCAAACCATAATGGTTGATACGACCAGGTTTAGAGTAATAGTTCCCGGAGATGATTTTGCTTGTGCAGCACTTAACGGCGATTATCTCGACCGGGCTGTCCAGGGAATGAAAGCTAAATTGAGAGAGAAAAAGGCTTGAGCTTGTTTTGAACAAACATACGAAAAAGAAGCTTGTTATGACGGAATTCCCAAGCCGCCAAGAGCAAGAGGAGGCGGAATATTATGTTTTAAAGCGGCCGCTCCGACGACCGGACACAGATATAAAAAAAGCGGTGAAATATGTTTCCGTATATACGGCGCTGAGTCTTGTCTTTTCGGCGGTATCGCTTTATTTGCTTTATAGATACGAAATATTTGCTTATATTTCCGAGAGCCTCGCAGAATTTTCCGCAGCGCACCCCGTTTTGTTAGGGGTTCTGTACTTTATGGGTGTGTTCTGTATAGTAGGGATATTTTGTTTAAAATCCGCCGCAATAGGAGTTATAAAGCTGTATCAGCATTATGCGCCTGAGGATGTGCGGCGCCGATGTTTGCTTAAGCCGACATGTTCGGAATACGCAATATTGGCTATACAAAAATACGGACTGCTTATCGGGATTTACAAATCATATATTCGGCTTTTTAAGAAATGCAGAGGTAATGTTTACAGAATAGATTATCCGTAATGCTTTCGGATAAAATACATAATAAGGAAGATATTAAAAATGGCAATATTTAAAAAAAATCCAAATGAGTCCGCATACCCCGGCGGAAAGAAGAATTTTACCAATGTAATTAAAAACAGCGGCGCCGGAAATCTTTTGATATGGCGGCAGCCGGAGGAGGATTTTAATACCAAATCCACATTGATTGTAATGCCGGGCGAAAAAGCCATGTTTATAAAAGGCGGCGAAATAGTACAGGTTTTCGAGCATGGAAACTATACGCTTTCAACCGAAAATTACCCGTTTATAAGCAGGTTGAGGAATCAGCTTTCGGGTGGTATAAGTGCGTTTAACTGCGTTGTTTATTTCGTGCGGGATGCGGACAGCCATGAAATAAAATGGGGTACCGATGCTCCGCTGCAGGTGTTGGATAAAGCGTATAATTTAAATGTCAAGGTTGGCGTTCGCGCCATATATAAGGTCCGCATTGAAAATCCGGCATTGTTTTTAAGCAAGTTAGTGGGAAACAATATACGCTTTCAGCGCCAGGAGGATTTGGATCAATATTTCAGAAACGAATTTCAAGAGGAAATCAATACTGCGGTTTCCGAGTTTTTGAATGGGTGGAACCAAACTCTCAGAGGGCTTGAAGCTCATTTAAAGGATTTATCTGCGGCAATTACTCCTCATATAGACGAAATGCTCGAAAACTACGGATTAAAGTGCGCCAAATTTTCAGTAGTGGCGGTAAAGGTAGACGAGGCAATATATGAAAAACTGAATGAATCTCAGTTTGACCTCATCGCAAAGCAAAGAGCCTTTGCCGGTGACAGAGCGGGACTTGACATTCTCGGTGCCGATTGGGGCAAGGTTCAAAGTGCGGAAATAATGAAAACTCTTGCATCAAATCCGAGCGGCGGATTGGCATCAATGGGCGCGGGCCTGGGAATGGGAATCGGCGCGGCAGGCGCTATGGGTTCTATGACACAGCAGGTCTTCGCATCTGTGGACGGCGCTCAAAATCAGCCCGCTCAGCCAACGGCGGAGGATCCTATGGAAACTCTTGGGAAGCTGAAAAAAATGCTTGATGCAGGGCTTATAGAACAGTCGGAGTATGATTCTAAGAAAACGGAAATTTTAAGCAAGATGTGAGGTAAACGATGTGAACAAGAAAAATATTTTATGGATTGCCCTTGATCTTGTGTTTATTGTTGCATTTAATATTATTTTCTTTGCTGTCGGCGGAACGCATCATACAGCGGCGGTATGGACTTCTTACGGCTTTATACACTTTTCGTACCTTATGGTTGTAGTGACTCCGTTTCTAACATCTAAGAAAAAATCATCGGCGATTCTCGGATTTCCTCTCAGTACAATATCTGCAGCGTATTTTCTTGCGGAACTTTTAATCGGACTGTTGTTTACCTTTATCGAAGATGTTCCGAATAAAGCGGTCGTAATTGTGCAGGTGATTTTGACAGCGATATATTTAATTTTTATGCTGTTAAACCTTATTGCAAACGAACACACTGCCGATAGCTTGGCAACACAAAAGATGGAAGCGGATTATATAAAAAGTTCCGCTGTAAGAGTTAAGCTGCTTATTGGTGAAACAGGCGATAAAGAAGCAGAGAGAATGATAGAAAGAGTATATGATATGCTTCGCTCAAGCCCTACAAAGTCAAGTCAAGAGGTTCAGCCTATTGAATTTGAAATCAAAGAAAAAATTTTTGAATTGGAGGACAGCGTTGCCGATAACTCAAAAGAAAGAATTTTAACGGTTTCAAAAGAAATATTGCGGTTGCTTCGCGAACGAAATGCGAAACTTTCTTTTTGACATTTTAAATAGTTAAGTAACTACTGATTAAATCACGCCTGACGCATCGCCGCCGGCGGCGGTCGGATGTGCTGCCCCGCCATTCACTCACATTCCACATTCGATAACTTCACACATATTAATCGAAATCCCTGTCTCGGCTTGCTGCCCGGCAGGGTTTTTGCTGCATATTTAATTTGCAATGAGCAATGCTTTTCCCCGGAAACCTTTTTTGAGAATTTCCAATTCCTGAACACCTGTTGGAAATGTACAATTTACAATGTACAATGAATGAAAGGGCAAGCCCTTTAACCCATTTAAAATAGAATTAATAGTTTGTACGCATTAAGTTTGACTGTTAAAATTTTAAATTTCATTAGAGCGAACGCAGTGAGCGGAAAAGCCGCTTGCGGCTTCCGAAACTCCACACTCCACACTCCACACTTCACATAAAGACTTGCGGAGAGCAATGGGTTCGCTTTCCGCTTGCTTCGCTGCTCGGTGTTTACGCAAAAAAACAGACGCCGTAAAAGCGTCTGCTTGTTCTTCTGTTTTTGGTTGAAAAATCAGAAAAGAGAATCAAAATCAGGAAGAGTAAGATTAACTTCAAAGCCAAAAGCTGTGAGAATCTTGTTCAAGAGATAGAGGATAGCTTCGATAGCAGTAAGAATGCTTTCCATTTAAAAACAATCCTTTCATAACAAATTAGTGCTTTTTAACACAATCTTATTAAACCACACAATTGTTGTAAGAGTTTGTCATAAAAATTAACATATGTTTAATTTTATGCAAAAACGTTTCAAATGTCTGTAATTGAATATGGGAAAGCCGGTAATCGGAGTCGGGCTTCGGCAGGTTCCGAACCGATTGAAAGACTGCGGTTTGACCGTCGTACTTTTTCGCTGCAATTTGGACTGTCGGCGGCAAAAAACTCCCCCTGTGAAAGGGGGAGAAGGTTGTTCAAGGAGAACGTTAATCAGTGGTTGCTTAAGCTTTTGTTTCTTCTTCAGCAGCTGTTGTGGTTGTGAAAAGACCGGTGAAAAGGCCGAAGAATGACTTAATGATGTCTGTGATGAATGCAAAGAACTCCTGAATGGTAGCAAGAACGTCTGACATTTTTAAATTCCCTCCATTTTCATTTAAAATCTGGTATTTTTATTATATTGACAATATGTGTACTGTGTGATATGAAAGTGTTAATTTTTTGTAAATTCTCGAATTTTAAAAATCCCCTCCGGTAAGGGAGAGGATAGTTGCCTAAGCAATCTGCATTATTCTGCTGCAGACTCTTCTTCGCCAAAAAGACCGGCAAGAAGTTCCTTGACATAAGCGATAACTTTCTCAAGAAATTCCTTGATCATAGCGATGAACTCGGATAATGACTCCATGTACTGTACGCCTCCCTCTCTTTTTCATCGGTTGCATTATATTATATAATTATGCTACAAATGATACAGATTTGTTAAATATCTGTAAATTATTGCTTATGTAAAAAATTATTAACAAAAATGGGAAGATGCAGGCATAAAAAAACCTCCCCAAAAAAGGGGAGGAGTCTGTAAACAGATTATTCTGCTGCTACTTCTTCTTCTGTTTCTTCTGCTGCGGTTAAGGAGCTGAAGAGTGTTCTGAAGAAATCAACAAATGACATCAAAATCTCAGCGATGAATGAGAAGAATTCTGAAATTGTAGAAAGTGCGTCCATTGTCGTAACCTCCATTACCATAAATTTATATTTTAAGTATATCCTTAAATTGTGTGTTTTGTTATGCAAAAGTATTACGCATTTGTGAACTTTTTGAATGGGGAAATCGTTATCCGTTTGAAGTTGCCGGAATTATTAATTATTCATTATTAATTATTAATTTTCAAGTTGATATTTTACTTTACAAAATCATATTTATTATGCTATTATATTGTTAAGTAAACCACTGATTAAATTTGGAAGGGTCGGGAAAGGCATGGCAAGCACAAAGCTTTCAAAACGCACATGGTTCAATATTGTTTTGTTCGGATTTATAGGGCAGCTGGCGTGGAATGTTGAAAATATGTATTTCAACACTTTCCTTTTCAATAAAATCGGCGGTACCACAGACGATATCAACGTTATGGTAGCCGCATCGGCAATAGCCGCCGTGCTGACTACCTTTGTTATGGGCGCTCTCAGCGACAAGCTGGGCAGGCGCAAGGTGTTTATGTGTGTGGGCTACATTCTTTGGGGCATAACCGTTATGGCGTTCGCCTTTATTTCAAGGGAGAATACCGCAAGCTGGTTTAATTTGTCCGATACGGCGAAGATAGTTTCCGCAACGGTGAGCATTGTTATAATTATGGACTGCGTAATGACATTTATGGGTTCTACAAGCAACGACGCCTCCTTTAACGCATGGATAACCGACATTACGGACGACACAAACAGAGGCACTGTCGAGGGAGTAAACGCCATTCTCCCGATTATGGCTCTTTTGATAGTGACGGTAGGCTTCGGAATGGGAGTTACCGCCGTAGGATATTCCGCCTGCTTTATCGCTTTGGGAGTCCTTGTTATCATTTGCGGAATTGTAGGAATTTTCACCATTGAGGAGTCGGGATCGGGGAAAAAGTCAAGCTCAAATTATTTTTCCGATTTGGTTTACGGCTTCCGTCCCTCGGTTGTAAAGGAAAACTCCAAGCTCTATATCGCTTTGGCGGCAGTCTGCCTTTATTCCTCCGCATTTCAGGTTATAATGCCCTATCTGTTTATATATTTGCAGCATTATCTGGGGTTCGATTTCAACAACCTTAATATAACCGGCAGGCTTATTGTGGGAGCGGTTATTGCAATCGCCGCGCTTATTGCCGGTGCGATACTTCTGGGCAAGCTTATCGATAAAAGAGGCAAGGACGCTTTTATTGTTCCCGCCGTTATACTGTTTACCCTGGGACTTGTTCTCGTATATTTTATGAAAACACTTTCGAGCTTTGCTGTGGCAGCCGTTATATTCGCTGTGGGCTACGCTCTTTTGGGAATAATCCTTAACGCTGCGGTGAGAGATTATACGCCTAAGGATAAAACGGGACTGTTCCAAGGCGTAAGAATGATTTTCGCCGTGCTTATTCCCATGATAATCGGACCCAACGTGGGAGCATGGACTATCAATAAATTTGCGTCCTATCATGAGCTGGGTACTTACGTAAACGATTACGGCGAAACGGTCAACGCTCCCGTGCCGGAAATATTTTTGGCTGCGGCGGTTATAGGCATTTTCGTCCTTGTCCCCGTAATTGTGCTGAGAAGAAAAGGGTTTAAGGGGAAAGCGGAGTAAATTTGCAATGTACAATTTACAATGTACAATGTACAATGAATAAGATTTTAATTTGTGCAAACCCGTTGGAAAGTTAATAATTTATAATTAATAATTAATAATTGTTGGAAATTAAAAGCTTGTACACACCCGTTGGAGAAGTGTGGAGTGTGGAGTGTGGAGTGAATGGTGAGGCAAGCCCCACACCCCGTTATAAAATGTACGATGTACAATGAATGGTGGGGTAAACCCTTTAACCCATTATAAGTGACCGGTGGATAGTGGACAGTGATTAGTATTATAAAATTTCAGTCTGACCACTAAACACTGACCACTGAACACTAAATTAGAGTGAGCGTTAGCGAACGGAGTAAGCCCGAAGGGCTTCCGAAATTCCTAATTCCTAATTCCTCATTCCTAATTCATCAAAGTTGTTGAAGTCCGGAGATTAAAAATTTAATCAAGCTTAATGAATTGCAAAAGCAAGGAGAACCATTATGGAAATAAAAATATTAAGCAGTCTTGCAAAGGTTTTTCCCGATGAGATTTGCGGGGATTATGAGATTAAAAGCCTGAGCTGCTTTAAAAATGAGCGGGTATCCTTTCAGGCTGCCGTGAAGTCGGACAGGGATGAGCGCGTAAGCGTGAAGCTGTCCTGCGGAAGTGAAGGCGTAAGTGTGTACCTTGTGAAAAATATTCCCTCTGCCTACGCCGCTCCGCCCGAAGGAGAACGGGACGGCTACTACCTGAAAAACGGCAGACCCGGCGAATATCCCGATTTGCTTGTTCCTTATTCAAACGGCGCCGAGGTGAAAGCCCGTGAGTATACAGCTTTTTGGTTTGAATTTGACCCCTGCGGTTTAAGCGAACCGAAGCATAATATCGAAATTGAAATAACCGGCAGCGAAAGAAAAAAAGCCTGCGTTGAAATTGAAATTCTCGACAAGGAGCTTCCCCAAACTCTTACCTGCGTCAATTGGTTCCATTCGGATTGCCTTGCCCAATATTATAATACGGAGGTCTTTTCGGAGGAGTATTGGCGTATAGTCGAAAGCTTTATGGAGACGGCTGTCCGTCACGGCGTAAATACAATCCTGACCCCGATTTTTACACCGCCCCTCGATACCGAAGTAGGCGGAGAAAGGCTGACGGTTCAGCTTGTGGATGTGACAAAGCAGGGAAAAGAGTATATTTTCGGCTTTGACAACCTGAAAAAATGGATTGAAACGGCAGAAAGAGCGGGAATGAAATACTTTGAAATGTCCCATCTTTTCACTCAGTGGGGAGCAAAGCACGCTCCGAAAATTATGGCTCATACGGATAAGGGTTTTGAGCGTATTTTCGGCTGGGAAACGGATGCGGCGGGCGTAGAATACACAGATTTCCTGCGTCAACTTGCCCCTCGGCTTATCGACTGCATCAATTCCTTGGGAGTTCACGACAGATGTATTTTCCATACGTCGGACGAGCCCTCGGAGGAGGATAGCATAACCTATACGAATGCGGCAAAAATCATCCGTGAGCTTTTCGGCGAATTTAAAATAACGGACGCTCTCTCCGATTTTATGTACTACGAAAACGGAGCCGTAAGCAGCCCCGTGCCCTGTACCGACAAGATTGAGGAGTTCGCCTTTAAGGTTCCGGACTTGTGGACGTATTACTGCTGCGTTCAAACAAAAGGAAACCGACCCAACAGATTTTTTTCAATGCCCTCTCTGCGCAACAGAATACTGGGCTTTTTGATGTATAAATATAATTTGACCGGCTTTCTCCATTGGGGATATAATTTTTACAACACTCAGTACTCAAAAAGAGCCGTAGATCCTTTCACGGAAACCGATGCGGGCGGAGCTTTCCCCTCGGGGGATTCCTTTGTGGTTTATCCTGCGCCCGACGGCACCGCTTATGCGTCCTTACGTCTCAAGGTGTTCTATGAGGCGGTGGAGGATTATGAGGCTCTGAGACTGGCTGAAAGCATAATCGGAAGAGATAAAACCCTTGAGCTGCTTGAAGAAGGTCTTGATAAGCCCCTTGCAATGGGCGATTATCCCCACAGCGAGGAGTGGCTTTTGAATAAGAGAGAACAGATAAACAGAGCGGTTATGGAGTGAAATTTACAATTAGCAATTTATTCAATTGGCAATGAGCAATTTACTCAATTAGCAATGAGCAATGAGCAATGAGCAATGAGCAATGAGCAATGAGCAATTAGCAATTAGCAATGAATTAATTTTTCGTAAGCCTGATGAGAATTACAAGATTGTGTATATCATTAAGGAACTAATTAGGAATGGCGGTTTGTCAAGTCAAGTGCAACAAGAAGATAAAAGTTCAGT
>JAJQGK010000013.1 GCA_021200555.1 Clostridiales bacterium
CCGCCGAAAACGTTGATGACGGGGCTTTGCCCCTTATCAAATCAAGCAGGCGGCGGCGATGCGTCAGGCGTGATTTAATCAGTGGTTACTTAGCCTTATCCCAAATAATTTTTCATACGCTGTACGTTGTTTTCCTCAACCGTTACAAGCTCGTACCCCAGCGCCTTGATATTTTTGGGAACGTCTTCATACTGCTTTATTGCTCTTGTCATATCGATAATTCCCATCATGCTGCCTTGAATCATAATTTCCGCTATGTGATCCGGAGTTTTGTCCATAAGAGTGTTCATCTGAATGCCGCTTCTTGCCGCCGTCTGCGCCACAATATTCTTTTCCTTGGGCATTTTGCTCTCGTTAGCAAGCTCCGCAGTCGCTTTTGCGGTGATTGCCGAATACTGTTGATGCTGCGTCTGTAAATCGGACAGCAAATGTTCATCTTGAACCTTTTGCGATACTACGGAAATGGAATCCGCCGCCATTTGGGCGTTTTGGTATACCATATTAAGAAATTCCGCATTGCGTATATTTTCGGCCATAAAAAATCATTCCTTTCCCCAATATTATTGCCGGGAAGGAATGGTTTTATTCTTTTTAACTTATTTCAGAGCGATTTGTAAAATTCCAGAGAGTTGAAGTTTTTTTGTACCTTTGAAATTAGATATTTCTCCGTGGCAAAATTAAGCTTGCTAATATTCGCCTCGCTGACCTTCAGCGTAAAAAGTCTGTTCAGATCGGAGTAAACTATGTGCCTCATTGCCGAAATAACCTCAAGGGGATATTCCGTGCTGCCTATTTTTCGGCACTCATTGCAAAAAAGCTCTCCGGTGCTTTCATTGAAATACATGGGATCCGACTCGAATTTTCCGCATTCGGCGCAGGCTACAAGCGAGGGCATATAGCCGATTATTGAGACCAGGCGAAGCTCGAAAACGGATTTGAGTATTCTCGTGTCCCGTTTTCCCTGGGCAAGAAAATACAGAGAGTTGAGAAGCAGCCGCATATATTCCTCGGCGTTGCCCGAAACAGGCGCAGTTTCGATTATCAATTCATTAAAATACTGCGCAGCCGCAAGCCTTGAAATATCATTTTGAAGATTGAAAAAGGTTTCGGACAGCTCGCACTCCCGTACCTGAAGGGCTTTTGTTCCCTCATAAAAGGTGAAGTGACCGTAGCAAAACAAATTCGTAGACATATGAAGCTTGTTTTTCGGTCTGCCCGCTGCTTTCGCAAACGCCTTTAAGACGCCTCTGTCACGGGTCAAAAAAGTTATGAGCCTGTCCGATTCCCCTGTTTTTACTATTTTTAATACAATAGCGTCGGTGTTAAAGGTCATAATTATTGTGTGTCAAGTCCGAAGTTGTGAATAAGCCCTTCTCTGTTGCGCCAATCCTCTTTTACCTTGACCCAGCATTTGAGATTGACCTTGCAGCCCAAAAATTTCTCAAGGTCAATCCTTGCCCGTGTGGAAACTTTTTTCAGCATTTGACCGTTTTTGCCGATAATTATGCCCTTGTGGCTTTCCTTTTCGCAGTAGATTGTGGCGTCAATGTCGATGATATCGCCGCTGTCTCTCTCCTTGAATTTCTCTATCGCCACCGCCGTGCCGTGAGGAATTTCCTGATCAAGGAGACGAAGCAGCTTTTCCCTTATCATTTCCGCCGCAATAACCTTTTCGGGCTGATCCGTCAGCGTGTCGTCGGGAAAGAAATGCTCCGACTCGAAGGACAGCGCCATGAGCTCGTCCAAAAGCTCGTTCATTCCGTTGCCGTCGATAGCCGAAACCGGAACCACCGCCTTGAAATCATAGAGCTGCGAGAACATTAAAATCCTTGACATAAGCTCTTCCTTGTTCGGAACGGTGTCGATTTTGTTTATCGCCAGAACCGCCGGAATATTCTCCTTCTTGAAACGCCGGATAAGCTGCTTTTCCGCTTCTCTTAATTCGCCCTTAGGCTCGGTAACCAGAAGACAGGCGTCCACATCTCCAATGCTGTTGTCAACCGCCTTAACCATATTTTCTCCCAGCTTTGTGCGGGGTCTGTGATATCCGGGAGTGTCGGTAAATACAAGCTGAACGTTGTTTTCCGTGAGAACGCCCATAATTCTCGTTCTTGTGGTTTGGGGCTTGGGCGAGACAATTGCCACCTTTTGCCCCAGCAATCTGTTAAGTATTGTGGATTTTCCGGCATTGGGACAGCCTACAATCGCAATAAATGCAGTTTTAGATTTGTTCAAAATATTTTCCCCTTAAATTTTAAAATCACTCCGCATAGCTGTTGCTTCTGGGCAGACCAATCTGAGTAAGCACAAGCTCCTCTTTTTCACGCATTCTCACCGCTTCAAGTCCGCCGTTTACATGGTCGTAGCCTAAAAGATGAAGCATTGAATGTACCGTCAGGAACGCCATTTCACGCTGGAATGTGTGACCGTATTCCTGAGACTGAGCATATGCTTTTTCAACGGAAATAACAATATCGCCAAGCATTTGCGCTCCGGTGTCGTTGTTGATGTCGTATTTGCCGTTTTCACCTAACGGGAAGGACAGTACGTCTGTTTCCTTGTCAATGCCTCTGAACTCATTGTTGAGCCTATGTATTTCCGCATTGTCTACAAAGCGCACGCTGATTTCCGCAGAGCCGACAAAATGCTCGTTCTGAAGAACGGCGTTGCAGCATCTGCGTATAAGCATCCTTGTGCCTGTGGGTATTTTTACCTCTTTTTGGTCGTCTGAAATAATGACCTTAATCCTATCTTTCATTTCTTTTTAACCTCCTCATTTTTTTCGTAAGCCTTTATTATATCCATTACAAGCCTGTGTCGGACAACATCCTTTTCGTTAAACCGAACCGTCTGTATATCCTCCACATTTTTGAGAATTTTTACCGCTTCAATAAGTCCCGATTTTTTGCCGTCGGGTAAATCTATTTGAGTAATATCGCCCGTTACGACGATTTTGGAATTAAAGCCGAGCCTGGTCAGGAACATTTTCATTTGCTCCGGAGTCGTATTTTGAGCTTCGTCCAAAATTATAAAGCTGTCGTCCAAGGTTCTGCCCCGCATATATGCCAGCGGCGCAACCTCAATGCTGCCTTTTTCCTGATATCTTTGGAAGCTTTCGGCTCCCAGCATATCAAACAGCGCATCGTAAAGCGGCCGCAGATACGGGTCAACCTTTTGCTGTAAATCTCCGGGAAGGAAGCCCAGCTTTTCCCCGGCTTCCACCGCAGGACGAGTCAAAATAATCCTGTTTACTTCCTTTGAGCGGAAGGCGTTTACGGCCATTGCCACCGCAAGATATGTTTTTCCCGTTCCCGCAGGGCCTATGCCGAAAACTATGGTGTTGGACTTGATTGCCTCTATATATTTTTTTTGCCCAAGAGTTTTAGGTTTAACGGGCCGCCCCTTTGTTGTTATGCAGATACAGTCGCCGGTAAACTCCGAAAGCTTATCGTCTGCACCGTCCCGAACAAGGGAAATGACGTAATTTACATTTTGACTGTTCAGCGGTTCGCCTTTGTTTATCAATGTAAGCAGCCCGCCGATGGCTCGCACCGCATAGGAGACGTTTTCGATTTCACCCGTCACCTTGAGATCCGACCCTCTGTTTAAAATGGAAACATCAAAGCTTTTTTCGATTTCCTTTATGTTTTCATCAAAACTGCCGAAAAGACTGACAGCGTTTTCCATTCTGTCAATACTGACCGTTTGCTCGTACATAATTATCCTCTTAATATTTTGATAATCGAAGGAAAAGGCTTAAGTAACCACTGATTAAATCACGCATAAATGCTGAGCACGCCGCCTGCTTGCTGATTTTCCGCAATACATCGTCACAAATGCTCACAATACGACAGTATTCCTTGCGCTTTGTTCCTTGTCTTGCAAAAAATCCTCTACGCATCCGTCGTACTCGATTTAATCAGTGCTTACTTAAAACAACCCTTTTAGCATATTTTAATTTTCGCTTATACAGGATTGTGAATGGGTTTTTTCCATCTTCAAGGACATTTTACCACAGTGCTGTAATTTTGTCAATATTAGATATAAATAAAAAATAAATTTGTGAAAATCGCCAAGCAAACCTATGCTATTCTACTTGAAAATATTGCTCAATTGCTGTATTTTCATGGTTTACAAGGCTGAAAGAAATATCTACAGATGTCTCATTTTTGACAATTTGCACAATTTTGCTTTCAAATTCGGAATTTTTCATAATTTCTTTTTCTTCACAAAATAATAAATATGAACATAGCAAACCGGCCTGCTGTAAGCTAAGCGTAACGCTGCATTCTGAAATAAAGCTGTATTTATGGGAAACTATGCCTATGGGAAGTGAAGTACCTCTGAAAGACAGCATTTTTCGTTCCGCTCTTTTGATGCCGTATTCATCTATTGAGGGAGCCGGAGTCGTCAAGCCGAAAATATAGAGAGAAGGGTAGTTTTTCGTTTTTTCGATTTTCATCGCTTTAATTGTCAGCGGCACGGAATATTCAATTGTTCTGTAGGTTCTTATAACGGCCGTTCCCATAGCGTGGACAAAGTAAGGAGTGCCGTCCGCTTTTTCCTTGACTCCGCTTATAAGCAAATCGCCTTTAACCACCGCATCGCCCGGTTTTACAGCCGGTTCGCCGACATAAGCCTCGATTTTTAAAACCTCTCCGTCAACGCCTGAAATCAGATTGCATGGCGTATCCTTGTCGTAAATTGTATTGTCTCCTTCCGTTTCCGAAACCTCCAGAGAAACCTTCCCGCCGTCAATATTCACGGAAAACCAGCTTATGCCGTCCACATTTGCTTTTATTTGAGCTTTTACGTATTGAATGTCAATCGAATTGCGAAAGGCGCCGGGATAAATTCCGTATTCTTCGGCAATGGAGATAATCTGCTCGTCCGTAAATTTTTCATTGCCTGTGACTTCAATGCTCCATACGGTTGACAGGAGAAGCGATAAAAATATTACCGAAAGCGCCGCTCCCGCAAAAATCCCTTTACGCTGCAAATATGGCTTTATCAAAAACGGTACGCCGCACTTCTTTTTGATTTTAACCTTCATTCCCGACTTTCTGACGCAGGGACGAATTTTCTTGTAGGATTTTATATCCGTTTTTGCGGTGAGACTGCCGGAAACACACTTTACATCCCAAATGTTTACGCCCGTTTGAGAGCATAGGTTTATAAAACGCTCCGGAAAACCCGCTTTTCCTTCAAATATAATATACCCAAAAATATATCTGAATAATCTTATTAAAAACATAATCCCGCCCTCATATCGCCTTTATGTTGAAAATTCCAGCTGTATTATTACACCTCTGATAACGGCCTGTTCTTCAAAAAAGCTGCTGATTTCAAGGTCGGAGCCTCTGAATCTTGCCACAACGCTGCCTAAATTCAGCGATATGACGGAGTTGTCATATTCAACTATTCCCTTGCAGCCCTCAACGGTCACATCTTCATTTCCCCGAAATTCAATTCTGTATACGGAGGAAACAGCGCTGCGGGGCATCTGAAGCTCATCAGCAATTTTTCCGCCTATTTCGTCTTTCCTTTTCATGGAAACACCCCCGTAAGATAATATGAAAAACATGCAATAATTAGCACCTTCCGGCATAGTTATTATGTAAGCGCCGATTAAGTAACCACTGATTAAATCACGCCTGACGCATCGCCGCCGCCTGCTTGATTCTTTTCCGCAATACTTCGTCACAAATGCTCGAAATACGTCAGTATTCCTTGCGCTTTGTTCCTTGTCTTGCAAAAAATCCGTGAAGCTCGTCGCACTCGATTTAATCAGTGCTTACTTAAATAGGTGGTTACACAGTTGTAAGGACGGTAGACGGGAATGAAAAATAAATTGAAAAAATATGCGGCAATTGCTTTCGCTGCGCTTTTGGGAATGCTTTTCATTGTCAAGCATGATATTGTTGCAGACAGCATAAAGGAGAGCTTAACTCTTTGCGGAGAAGTGCTGATACCATCCATGCTGCCCTTTATGGTGTTGTCATCCTTTGCCTTGTATGCGGGACTTTTTTCATCTCCGGGGAAACCGGTGACGCTTTTTATGAACAGGGTTTTCCATCTTCCCGGAAGCAGCTTTCAAGCTCTCTTTTTCGGCTTTACCGGCGGATACCCGGTGGGCGCAAGAACAATAGCTGAGCTTTACGAAAACGGTCAGATAAATAAAGGCGAAGCAGAGCATCTGTTTGCCTTCTGTATAAATTCCGGACCTGCTTTTACCGTTTCTGCGGCAGGAGGAATTATGCTGCACTCTCAATATGCAGGGTATATAATGCTTGTCTCCGTTTGTCTTGCGTCTGCTGCGGTGGGGATTGCATTAGGTATTGTCAGACGAAAGGAAGCTGTTTCCGATCTGCCCGTTGCAAAAGCGACAAATAATATGTCCGACGCTCTTATCGAGGGCGTTTCCGCTGCCGAAAGAGGGATTTTCAGCGTATGCGTATGGCTGCTGACTTTTTCAGCTTTTTCGGCTGTTACGGACTCTTTTATAAAGGTATCTGTTGTCAGGGCGGTCTATGAAATGATAACGGAAGTAACCGCAGGAGTGTCTGCCGCCGCACATATCGGAGGGCTGCCTCTCTGCTCTGCATGTATTTCCTTCGGAGGCCTGTGCGTTATGTGCCAGCTTGTGCCGAGCATGAAAAAATGCGGAATAAAGATTAAAAAATATCTTTTGTTCCGCATAATAAATTCAATATTAACTTATGTTATCTCAGAGATTATTTTGCTTATTGTCCCCGTGGATATATCGGTAAGTTCATCCTACGATTTTGTCCTTTATTCCTCAACAGCTCCGGCAGGCGCAGCTTTGGTTATAATGGGCGGTCTGCTTATATATGAGCTGTCTTCGGGTGAAACGGGAAAAATAAAATTAGGTGATATCCTCGGTTGATTGCGTCGTCGTGTCCTTTTTATCGCCGTATATATCATTTTTGGTAAGTACAACCATAAGAAATTCCGTCATTTCCTGCTTTGAATATTTCTGTCCGGTAGCCAACCACCAGCGAATGAATGAACAAAACCCGCCGGTTAAAAACTGTGCGCTGATGTCGGTGGGCGCGGGAAACTCAACGCCGTTATCCTTAGAGTAATCAAGAAAGTCTTTAATTTCTTCCGCAATAATCTTTTCTATTGAATCGAAAAAATTATTTCTTGCGGAATCCATGGAAAGACGCAGCATATTTTTGTTTTCCTCTATGAAATGCATAACGTTTGCAATAATCTCATTGTAAATTTCAACAGGGGAGTTAAAAGTCTTGTGAGCGGTGCTTTGTTCATAAAACTCTCTGATTTTCTCTTTTGTTACATATTCCATAAAGGTGTATTTATCTTCAAAGTGTTTGTAAAATGTGGCTCTGTGAACCATGGCTCGGTCACATATTTCCACAACTGAAATATCATCAAAGCTTTTTTCCTCAAGCAACGAGAACATAGCGTCACATAAAAGCTTGCGTGTCCGTCTTATTCTTAAGTCCTCTTTTTTATTTACTTCTTTTTTATTTGCCATAGCTGTCTCCTCCCCGTATAAAGACTTTATTCATAGTGTATGATAACATAAAATGCGACATTTGTCAATTATTTATTTTTTTTAAATTATGTTGCTAATGTAAAGAACAGGCAATAAAATCAGGCGTTTTCAAGCTTTCCGCACCGATCGAAGAGGGTCGGAAAATCAGGTCTGAAAAAAATTTTTCAAAAAAATAAAAAAAATTGAAAAAAGGGCTTGATTTTTCTAAAAAAATGGTTACAATATGTATTAGCACTCAGGAATTGAGAGTGCTAAAAAATTTTCAAATTATTTATGGAGGGAATATACAATGACACTTAAACCTTTAGGCGACAAAGTTGTAGTTAAGTTTGTCGAAGCTGAGGAAAAAACACAAGGCGGAATTATTCTTTCGTCTGCGGCGCAGGAAAAGCCGCAAATCGCTGAAATTATTTCGGTTGGCCCCGGCGGAGTTGTTGACGGTAAGGAAGTAAAGATGGAGGTCAGCGTAGGAGATAAGGTTATACTTAACAAATATGCGGGCACGGAAGTCAAACTTGGTCAGGACGAGTACACAGTTTGCCGTCAGGCGGACATTCTCGCAATAGTAGAATAATCGGAGGTAATTTATTATGGCAAAGCAAATCATTTACGGAGAAGAAGCAAGACGCAGTCTTCTTGCGGGTATTGATAAATTAAGCAACACAGTTAAAATCACATTGGGACCTAAGGGACGCAATGTAGTTCTTGATAAAAAATACGGCGCTCCCCTTATCACAAACGACGGCGTAACAATTGCCAAGGAAATCGAGCTTGAGGAGCCCTTTGAGAATATGGGCGCACAGCTTGTAAAAGAGGTTGCCACAAAGACAAACGACGTAGCGGGCGACGGCACAACGACAGCTACTCTTCTTGCTCAGGCTCTTGTTACAGAGGGTATGAAGAATGTTGCGGCAGGCGCCAACCCCATGGTAGTCAAAAAGGGTATTCAGAAGGCTGTCAATGTGGCTGTAGACGCTGTTAAGGCAAATTCAAAGCCTGTTACCACATCCGATGATATCGCAAGAATAGCGACAATTTCTTCTGCCGATGAGACAGTGGGATCTCTTATTGCGGAAGCTATGGAAAAGGTATCCGCCGACGGAGTTATCACTGTTGAAGAGTCCAAGACAAGCGAGACTTCCTGCGATGTGGTTGAAGGTATGCAGTTTGACAGAGGATATATTTCACCTTATATGGTAACTGATACCGATAAGATGGAAGCAGTTTTGGATGACGCTTATATCCTTATTACAGATAAGAAAATTTCAAATATCCAGGAAATTCTTCCTCTTCTTGAGCAGCTTGTGCAAGCAGGCAAAAAGCTTGTTGTTATCGCAGAGGATATTGAGGGCGAGGCTCTTTCAACTATCCTTGTAAATAAACTCAGAGGCACATTTACATGTGTAGGCGTTAAGGCTCCCGGCTTCGGCGACAGAAGGAAGGAAATGCTCAAGGATATCGCTATCCTTACAGGCGGCGAGGTCATCACATCCGATTTGGGTCTTGAGCTTAAGGACACTCAGATCGAGCAGCTTGGACGCGCAAAGCAGGTTAAGATTACAAAGGAGAATACCATTATCGTTGACGGCGCAGGCGACGGCGATGAGATTAAGGCGAGAATAAATCAGATTAAGTCCGAGATTGCCGACACAACCTCCGATTTTGACCGTGAAAAACTCCAGGAAAGACTTGCAAAGCTTTCAGGCGGCGTAGCGGTTATCCATGTCGGAGCAGCTACCGAAATTGAAATGAAGGAACAGAAGCTTCGTATAGAGGATGCTCTTGCGGCAACAAAGGCAGCCGTTGAAGAGGGCTATGTTGCAGGCGGCGGAATTGCTTTGATCAACGCCATTCCCGACGTTAAAAAGGCTATTGACGAAACAGAGGATCCCGATGAAAAAACGGGCATGACAATCGTTATGAAGGCTCTTGAGGCTCCCATTCGCCAGATTGCCGAAAATGCAGGTCTTGAAGGCTCTGTAATTATAGATTCAATAGTTCGCTCCGGAAAAACAGGCTATGGCTTTAACTTCGCCAAAGAGGAGTATACGGATATGGCTGAAGCCGGAATACTTGATCCCACAAAGGTTACCCGTTCCGCACTTCAGAATGCCGCATCCGTAGCCGCAATGGTTCTTACCACGGAATCTCTTGTTGCGGATAAGCCCGATCCTGCGGCAGACGCTGCAAATGCGGCCGCAATGGCAGCAGCATCACAGGGCGGCGGAATGTATTAATATAATGTATTAATACATTGAATATTTAAAATACGCAGGCTGTCTCTCAATTTTCAGAGGCAGCCTGATTAAAGCTTGAAATTTTGCTTGACATTAATGCTTAAATCTGCTAAAATTTCATATGCTGATATCCGCCTCCTTAGTTAAATGGATATAATAAACCCCTCCTAAGGGTTAGTTGTGAGTTCGATTCTCGCAGGGGGTGCCATAAAAAATGCCGAAAGCCTTATTTCTCAAGGTTTTCGGATTTTTTTGCCTTACAATAAAAGAGTGATCGTTTTTTTGCCGATAAAATTTGCGAATGATAAAAATTGCTCTTTTACGGTTTGGCGGCTATATTCTTTTGAACAGGGTTCGCAAATCACTTTGAGCGTCCGAAAATCCAAGATGACGGTAAATCAAATAAGCGTCTTTATAACAAGCAGTCGATACGGAAACCTCTTTAATGCCTTTAGCTTGCGCTGACTCAATAAACCGCTCTATCAACCTTTTGGCATTGCCCCGGTGTTGAGCCTCAGGACGCATTGCCAATAATTCTATGTACGCAATTTTCCCATTAAACATATCGGGCTTTTCGTATCCAATGATAAAGCCCTCAATCCTTCCCTCATCTTCAGAAATGAAAGCATATCCTTCGTCAATACAGAACCGGACATACGGCTCCAATTTATAAAATCTGATTGACTCCGGCTGATGACCAAATGCCTGTATGTATATTTCGCCGACTGCGGTAATATCCTTCATTGCCATTTCTCGTATCGTCATTTTAATAAAGCCCTTGCTTTCCCTGAGATTTTTATTGCTTCTCTTTTAACCCAATCTACAGCTCTCCGCCGAAAGCATTGAAGACGGCACTTTACCCCCTTATTGAATCAAACAGGCGGCGTTGCATCAGGCGTAATTTAATCAGTGGTTACTTACTACAGTTGTCCCTCGTAAGCCTGCCGAATGGTTTCAATTTCGTATTTCAGGGATTCATTTAACAATTCAATATCAAAATCTCTGTAATCCCAATTTTCGTTTTCTCCGTAAGCATTCATGTATATATGTTCGGACTTTCCTGTTTTGTCAATTTCATCAATTATCTCCCTGAAATCCTCACTGAAAATATCATCAAGTATTCCTTTTCCGGCGCCCGCAATTATTTTCGGATATTTTGTGCTTGTGCCTTTTTCCATATCACGAACTTCAAGCAGTGTTATCTTAAAAACCTGTTCACAACCATAATCATAGGTCATCATAATTTCGGAACCTATTCCAAGATTCATAGAGTTTAATTTGATTTCAGTCGGGTCTATATTATCCTCTTCCAACTCTCCGTCTAAATCGATTTCATAATGTTTGCCATCATATTCAAGGAAGAAAAGATGGTAAGCAAGAGTATCAAATGCCGCTAAAACCAAATACCCCAATTTGGCAAGGGTGTAATTACTTGAAACTTCAGCGTCTCGCCAAATAATATTTTCAAAATCCGCATATTCTATCTTAAATTTGTATACCTGTGCTTTCATGCGTTTACCTCCGTTTTCCCGATAACAATACAGGCTGTGCAGCCTATCATTTGTTTTTTTCTGCTGCCGCAAGAATAAAAATTTATTATTCCTCCTGTTTTTCAGACTATAACACAGAAGAATTGAGATGTCAATATATTGGCAAAATAATTATGTAACCCCTTATTAAATCAAGCATACGGCGGCGTAATCGGCAGTTGCTTAAGTGAGTACCTAAGTTTTAATTTTTTTTGTTAAATATGCTGCGATTTGCAAAAAAATATAATATTTTTCAAAAATACTCTTGCAAAACCGAAAACCGTGTGCTATACTCAATTAAACAAATAAAAATTTTACGAAAAGAGTTGACAAGAGCAATGAATTACAGTACAATCACTGAGCAAGCAAGCAAGCAAGCAAGCAAGCAAGCAAGCAATAATACTGTAATTTTTTCTCTTTTATTAATACTTTTGTAATTACGCATAACTTAAAGCAATTTCCGCTTTGAGTTGTGTTTTTTTATTTGTGAAAATTTTAAGGGGGCAATTTTTATGTCTAAAATCAAACGAATTATTAGCGTAACTATGTCAATTCTTCTAATTTTGTCGTCAATTCCCATTCTCGCTTCTGCGGCAACTCCCGTTCTCAGTGCAACGGCTACGGAAGCCGGTGTTGGCGAAGAAATTACAATTACAGTTTCTGTCTCCGGATTTACCG
>JAJQGK010000062.1 GCA_021200555.1 Clostridiales bacterium
ATCGGAAGGGGCTACGCCCCTTGCGGGCGGACACATGGGTCCGCCCCTACGGAGGTTGTTGTAATTTTCAAAACCAAGCGACATTTGTACAAATTAAAATTCCATTCATTGTGCATTGTACATTGTATATCGTACATTGGAATGGGTCCGCCCCTACGGAGTTCAGCAAGTTGCGGGGTAAATTTCGTTTGTAAATATTCAATAAACTGCCAAATACTTATTGACAAAAGCTGTTTTTTTGTATATAATTTAGGTGATATATTCTGTTCAATGATATTCAAATTCCATTTTTTAGGAGGCAGGAAAATGAAGAAAATCATAAAAAGGACATTGTCTGTATTTTTGTCTTTCATTTTGGCGTTCTCTGTGTTTGCCATACTTGACTACACTCCCGCAATCACAGCCGAGGCGGCTAATGCGCTGAATATGCAGAGACGAGGCGGAGTGCAGGTTGTTTTCAGCACAAGCACTTCCGCAACGCAGACAGACACTTATTACATCGACCCATCGTCGTCAAGCACATATTATTTGATACTTATCAATAACTCCACTCAGACAGCCACAATTACGGGGATTGCCAATTCCTCCTATGTGTCCGGTTGGCCGAGCAGCAGCTTTACCATTGCCAGCGGCGGCAGAACATATTACATATTAAACAAAGGCTCTATGAGCACATCGGATCTGACTAAATACGACTTTACCGTAACCTATGCCCTTGCAGATGTTTATGAAAGCGACGGCGAAACTCTTGCGACATTTAATCAGCCCGCTTACATCTATATACTTGGAACACTTCGACTGATTTGTCCTATATCGCAAAGGACAGCTATGACAGCGGTATTACAACTACTCTCAGCGACTGGACTACCGGATTTGAAATCTGGAACAATTCGCAATCTAACAATCGTCAAAAGATAATCACAACATTTGAGGCTGATTCCGGAATTTTCGTTAAAAATGACACCGATTACTATACCTACTCCAACAGCGGTCAGACTATTACGGGATTAACAAGCACCACAACTTATCCTACATATGTCACGTTCGATTATGATTATTATATAGATGCGACAGACGATTCGGTAGATAATTGGAATGATCTCGGATTTAGAATTAAAGTTCAAAATGTCAGCGACGCCTTCAACCTTTTCTGTTATTACGCTTACAATTATACTGCGAACGGTAATGCCCGCAGTGTAAAATTAAGCGGCACTAATGCGGACAGTGCCACCCTTGAAATGGCTGACGTTTCCACATCTACAACTGCAAGCTACACTTATTCAGCCTACAGCAGTGCATATAACAAAATATCAACCGGCAGTGCCGATACATGGAAACAGTTTACATTTGACGGAAACACATCTATGGCAAACGGTACAATAAGTAAGGGTACTACAGGCTATTTTCGCTTTGAAGGAACTCTTCCCGACGGCGGCTCCGATCCTCTTGTTATAACCTTTAATGATATGTCTTATACAAAGAGATCCGGTGACAATCAGGGAGACACACTTTTTAATGCCTTCTTCACCGGCACTATCAACTGCTATATTTACGACAAATCGGCTCTTCAATCCTATGTAAAGGCAATAGGCGGACTCACTGACTTTTCACCCTTGAGCGAGCGTTACACCGATGAAGCATGGAGCGCATATCAGACCGCTCTTGATAACGCCATGAAGGTTCTTGCAGACCAAAAGACCACTCAAGCCGAGGTTGACGCGGCTTTGGCGGATCTTACAAGCGCTCATACTACACTTAACGGTCAAGCAGCTCTTTCCACAAGAGTTGTATCTTTGACAAATACTCTGCACGGTACCGGAGATACAAGCGCAGACAGCACTATCAAAACATATTACATACTTGCTCCTTTAGCTACGGAATATACCGTTCCTTATGACAGTGAATACTATAATGCGGTAAATAAGGTGACGGCTTCGTATACAAATACATGGGCAAAGACATCAGACCCAACCACGGGAGCAGCCGGCTTGTTCGCTGTGACCTATGAATATTGGACTATCGACCAAACGGGGTTGGATGAGCTTATAGCCGAGGCTAATGAGCTTCTTACCAAAGATTGGTGCTATAACGATAACTTTAAAAATGCGTTGCAGAAGCTTTATAATTTGCTTGTTGAATACAACACCGATTATAACGATTCTCCCACTTTACAGTCTGCCGTTAAAAGCACAGTAAAAGAAACGGAAGATCTTATTGCCGATGAAAGCAATGAAGCCTATCACGATCACGATGAATCCAATTCCTATATGACTTGGAAAACCGAAACTGCCGCAACCTGTACGGAAGACGGAACAAGCGTATTGACCTGCGATTATTGCGGTGCCAAAACAAGCACTCAGACGATAACCGCTCCGGGATATCATACCGTTGAAGAATATTCTTCATATGATGAAGATAATCATGTAGGCTATTGTACAGTATGCGGTACAGAGGTTATGGAACCGCACAATATGGAAAGTGAAGTCCATGCTGCCACCTGTACGGAAAACAGCTACACTGTTTATTCCTGTACAATCTGTGATTATTCCTACACAGTAGAAACACCTAATACTGCAACCGGTCACACTCCGGACGGAGCAGGCACGGTCACGCAAGCGGCAACCTGTGAGGAAGGCGGCATAATGACTTATACCTGCTCGGTATGCGGCGAAACATATACGGAAGCAATCCCCGCAACAGGTCATAACTACGAACCGGTTGTTACAGCTCCCACCTGCACCGTAGGCGGTTATACAACATATACTTGTAAGAACGGCTGCGGCTCCAGCTATGTAGCCGATGAGACAAAAGCGCTCGGTCATACATGGGATGAGGGTGTAGTTACCGCTCCCACCTGTACTGAACAGGGTTATACAACTTATACCTGTACGGTCTGCGGTGACAAAAAACAGAAAATATTGTAGAAGCAACCGGTCACAGCTATGAAGCGGTTGTTACAGATCCCACCTGCACCGAAGGCGGTTTTACAACCTATACCTGTACTGTCTGCGGAGACTGGTATACAGCCGATGAGACAGAAGCAAAAGGTCACTCATGGGATGAGGGCGTAGTTACAGAAGCAGCAACCTGTACGGCAGACGGTGTAATGACCTACACCTGTTCGGTTTGCCAAACTACAAAAACAGAAGTTATTGCATCTCCCGGTCACTCATGGGATGAAGGCGAAGTTACAACAGAAGCTACTTGTACGGAAGACGGAGAGATGACTTACAAGTGTTCGGCGTGCGGTGATACAAAAACAGAAGTTATTGTATCTCCCGGTCATCAGTGGGTATATAATGTAGTGGAAAAAGAAGCTACCTGTACGGAAACCGGTTTAGCGGCAGCTGAATGCTCAGTTTGCGGAGAAACAGACGGAGAATATGTAATCCCCGCCTTGGGACATGACTATGACGATGGCGTAATTACTACAGAAGCAACCTGCTATTCCGAAGGTGAAATAACCTATACTTGTAAAGTCTGCAACGGCGAACTTGAGGATGGCACTTACACTGTGGCAATTGCTATGCTTGAGCATACATGGGACGAAGGCGTTGTTACAAAAGAGGCCTCATGCACGGAAGAGGGCGTATTCACTTACACCTGCACGGTATGCGGTGATACAAAGACAGAGGCAATTCCTCTGACGGGACACAGCTATGTTTCCGTTACGACAGCACCCACCTGCACGGAACAGGGCTATACAACATATACCTGCGCCAATTGCGGAGATTCTTATGTAAGCGATTATACGGACGCATTGGGACATACATATGACAGCGGAAAGCTTACCGTTAACCCCACCTGCACCGAAGAGGGCGAGAAGCTCTACACCTGTACGGTCTGCGGCGAAACAAAAACAGAGACTGTAGCTGCTGCGGGACATTCTTATGAGAACGTCGTCGTTCCTCCCACCTGTACCGAAAAGGGATATACAGAGCATACATGCCTTGTCTGCGGAGATTATTACACGGATAACGAAACTCCCGCTGTGGGACATACATATACCATAACCGTTGTCGATCCCACCTGTACCGCTCAGGGATATACCCGTTATGTCTGCACGGTCTGCGGATTAGCCTACAGAGACGATTACACAGATCCAACCGGCCACAGCTATGTTGCAGCCGTTACAGAACCCACCTGTACCGCTCAGGGCTATACGGTTTACACCTGCTCTGTATGCGGAGACAAATATACGGCGGATTATACGGACGCTTTGGGTCATGATTATGAGGAAGAGGTTGTAGATCCCACCTGTACCGAAATGGGCTACACCGTTCACACCTGTACAAGGTGCGGAAGCTCCTATAAGGACAGCTATGTTGAGGCTTTGGGTCACAGCTATGTTGAGACCGAAAGAGTTGAAGCCACAAGCACAAAGAGCGGCTACGTTCTCTACACCTGCGAAAGATGCGGACATATGTATAAGGAAACCCTTTACAAGGACGGAAAAGCCCTTGTATGCGTAACGCTTGCGGATACGGACGGCAATGTTCTTGCTCAGGCGGAAATCACAGCCACCAACACCACCACGGGCGAAAGCTTTAGCTTTGTCAGCGACCTGAACGGCTACTTTACTTACGTTCTTTCAGCGGGCGAATGGGAGTTCTTCGTTCATAAGGACGGATATACGGACTTTACGGTTGCAATCACCGTATCAAATGGAACGACCAATATTATTACTCCTATGATTTACGCCACGGCGGAAACCAACCCCTGCGACTGTCTGTGCCATCAGACAAATGTCTGGGCGAGACTGTTCAAGGTTATCGCAAGAATTTTGAGACTTTTCGGAAGAACCATAATCTGCTGCGACGACTGTGCGCTTTGGGATTAACCGACCGTTAAATCAATAAAATTAAGGGCTGAGGGACAAAACCCTCGGCTCTTTTTCATTTGGATTAATAAGCACTTTTTATATTGACAATCCTATTTTTTCGGTATATACTTAAAATGATTACTTATATGCGGGAGGAAATTTTATGTTTGATTTTCCTATAGGTGTTATCATAGACAGCTTTAAATGCGATTTGAGAGAAGCGGTGGTTAAGGCGGCAAAGCTTGGAGCGCAGGGTATTCAGGTTTACGCTTCAAGGGGAGAGATGGCTCCCGAAAATATGCCGCACGAAAAACGCCGTGAATTTTTAAAGCTTGTAAAGGACAACGGGCTTGTTATTTCCGCTCTTTGCGGCGATTTGGGCGGCGGCTTCGGCAATGCCGGCGAAAACCCTCAAAGGATTGAAAAGTCAAAGGAAATTCTGGAAATGGCGAAGGAAATGGAAACGGATATCGTTACCACTCATATCGGCGTTGTTCCCAATGATAAAAACCACGACAGATACAAAATAATGCAGGAGGCCTGCTTCTCCCTTGCGGAGTATGCGGATAAGCTTGACGCTCACTTTGCAATAGAAACGGGACCCGAAACATCCGCCACTCTTAAGGGATTTCTTGACTCCTTAGGCTCAAAGGGCGTAGGCGTGAACCTTGACCCCGCAAACCTTGTTATGGTAACGGCGGACGACCCCGTGCAGGCCGTATATAACTTAAAGGATTACATAGTTCATACTCACGCCAAGGACGGCAAAAGACTGTTTTACCGTGATCCGGAAGTGGTTTACCATATTAAGCAGGACGTTATCGTAACGGACTCTTCCTTCGTTGAGCTGCCTTTGGGCGAGGGCAATGTGGATTTCCCCGCATACCTTAAAGCTCTTGAGGATATAGGCTACAGAGGATTTCTTACAATAGAGAGGGAAGTAGGGGACGATCCCGCCGCCGATATAGGCAGAGCGGTGGTATTCCTCAGAGATATTATTGCAAATAATTAATTTCGGAAAAGGATAATTATGAAACTTTGGACAGGACGCTTCTCAAAGGAAGCAGATAAAATAACAAACGACTTTAATTCCTCAATCGCCACGGACAGCAGGATGTACCGTGATGATATCGAGGGAAGCATAGCCCATGCCACAATGCTGGGAATGACGGGAATAATTTCCCCCGAGGATGCGGACATTATTATATCCGAGCTTAAAAAAATCGAGTCTGAAATAACCGACGGCAGCCTTAAAATTGATATGGAAGCCGAGGATATCCACACTTTCGTGGAGGGCGAGCTTACACGCCGAGTTGGCGACCCCGGAAAACGTCTTCATACGGCAAGAAGCAGAAACGACCAGGTTGCCCTTGATATCAGACTTAACCTTGTCAAAGAGTGCGAAAGCATTGACGAGCTTTTGGTTAAGCTTATAAGCGTTCTTGCGGATATGGGCGAAAAATACGCCTATGCGGTTATGAGCGGGTACACCCATCTTCAAAGGGCCCAGCCCGTAACATTCGGCCATTATATGCTTGCCTACGCCGAAATGTTTTTAAGGGACAGGGAAAGACTTGCCGACTGTAAAAAGAGAATGTCCCGTTCGCCTTTGGGTTCCTGCGCCCTTGCCGGTACGACTTACCCCATTGACAGGGAAAAAACCGCCGAGCTTTTGGGCTTGGACGGAATTTGTCATAATTCCCTTGACGGCGTTTCCGACAGGGATTTCATAATCGAAATGTCCGCTTGCCTTTCTGTGATTTCCGTACATCTTTCGAGGTTTTCGGAGGAGATTATACTCTGGTGCTCCCACGAGTTTAAATATATCGAGCTTGACGACGCTTTTTCCACAGGCTCAAGCATTATGCCGCAAAAGAAAAATCCCGATATTGCCGAGCTTGTCAGAGGAAAATCCGGCAGAGTTTTCGGCGACCTTATGACAATTCTTACCGTTATGAAGGGTATTCCCCTGGCGTACAATAAGGATATGCAGGAGGATAAGGACTGCATTTTTGATGCGGTTGACACGGTTAAAGCGTGTCTTACGGCCTTTATCCCTATGATTGAGACAATGACGGTTAAAACGGAAAACCTGAGAAAAGCGGCGGCAGGCGGATTTATAAACGCAACGGACTGTGCGGATTACCTTGTATCAAAGGGCTTGCCTTTCCGTGACGCTTACAAAATCACAGGCGGAATTGTGGCTGCCTGCATAGAAAAAAATACGACTCTTGAAGAGCTGCCTTTGGAGGAATACGGGAAATTTTCCGATAAATTCGATGATGGAATTTACGAAGCCATAAATCTTGACAACTGCGTCAAGGGCAGAACGTCCTTAGGCGGACCCGCTCCGGAAAATGTATTAAGAGAAGCCGAAAGAGTGAAAAAGCTTTTAAACGATGAACGCTGAACCGGAGGGAAAGGGAATACCCGCAAAAGCAAAAACCGCAGGAAAAAAGGTAAAGGGAATTTCCTATACGAGAATTGTTGCGCTGGGATATTTTGCTCTTGTAATTGTGGGAACGCTGCTTTTGATGCTTCCCGTATCCTCAAAATCGGGACTTGCCACGCCCTTTTTTGACGCTCTTACAACTGCTACTTCGGCATCCTGCGTAACGGGCCTTATCGTTTATGACACATTTACCCATTGGTCGATTTTCGGACAGCTTGTCATCCTTGCTCTTATCCAAATCGGCGGCTTGGGATATATGACGGTAATTGCTCTGCTCTCCGTTATTTTCAGACGGAGGATAAACGTCAGGGAACGCAGACTGTTAAAGGAAAGCACAAATTCCCTTTATATCGGCGGTCTGATTGCATTGACAAAGAGAATTATTTCGGGAACTGTTATATTTGAAGGTCTGGGAGCGGTTGTTTTGTCCGTTCGCTTTTCGGGCATTTTCGGATTGAAAAGGGGAATTTATTACGGAATTTTTCACTCCGTTTCAGCCTTTTGCAATGCGGGCTTTGACCTTATGGGAATAATCGAGCCCTACAGCTCCATGACTTACTTTAATTCGGATCCCGTTGTGCTTATAACCCTGTCAATTCTTATAATTATGGGCGGTATTGGCTTTATGGTATGGGACGACGCTGTCAAGAATAAGCTCCGTTTCAGAAAATACAGCCTCCATTCAAAAATAGCCGTTGTTACAAGTCTCGCTTTGATTTTGTTCGGCAGCGTGACGATTTTCGGCTTTGAATATAACGGTGCTCTTGCCGGTATGTCTGCGGGCGATAAAATTTTAAATTCCGTTTTCGCCTCAATTTCCGCCAGAACGGCGGGTTTCAATTCCTTTGAACTCAGCAGCCTTACGCCCGGATCCACCCTTGTGAATGTGCTGCTTATGCTTATAGGCGGAAGTCCCGGATCCACTGCCGGCGGTCTTAAAACCACCACCTTTGCGGTGCTTATAATCGCTGCGAGGGCAAACATAAGGAACAGAAAGCATGTAAACGTTTTCGGAAGAAGGCTTGAAAATGATATAATAAGAAAAGCGCTGACCGTTTCTGTCATATATATGCTTTTCGCCTTTGCGTCCGTATTGCTTATAGGCTTTACAAATCCGAGCCTGAGCTTGGATACGCTTGCATTTGAAATATCCTCGGCGATAGGCACCGTAGGACTTTCCGCAGGAGGAATGAGCCGCTTAAATCTCTTCGGACAGCTGCTAATAACTCTCCTTATGTACTGCGGAAGAGTCGGCAGTATGTCCTTTGCCATGGTATTTACCGAGGATAAAGCACCCACGGATGTTATGATGCCCTCAGAGAAAATTGTAATAGGGTAGGGAAAATTATGAAAAATATTTTAATTATAGGACTTGGCAGATTCGGAAAGCACCTTGCCGAAAAATTTATCGAGCTGGGCGATGAGGTTATGGTTGTAGACCGTGACGAGGATGCCGTGCAGTCCGTTATGGATATGGTTACTTACGCTCAAATCGGCGACTGTAAAAAGGAAACCGTCTTAAAATCTTTGGGAGTAAACAACTTTGATCTGTGCTTTGTCTGCATAGGAAGCGATTTCCAAAGCAGCCTTGAAATTACGGCTTTGCTTAAGGATTTCGGCGCAAAATACGTAATCAGCAAGGCAGGAAGAGATATTCACGCCAAATTTCTTTTGAGAAACGGCGCAGATGAAATTGTATATCCGGAAAAGGATATGGCGGCGAGAATTGCCGTGAAATTCAGCTCCAATCACCTTGTTGACTACTTTGAAATTTCAGCCGATGCGGCAATATATGAAATACTCGTGCCGGAAGGCTGGGTGGGCAAAAGCATCGGAAACTTAAACGTCCGCTCAAAATATAAGATAAATATTCTTGCGGTGCGGAAAAAGGACGGAGAGCTTGACTCAAATCCCGTACCCGACAGAGTTTTCGGAAATAATGAGCAAATGATTGTTCTCGGTATGTGGAACGATGTAAAAAAGATACTTAAGTAAGCAGGATATGAAACTTCTATGGCAAAAACCGTTTCTATTTTAAATCAAAAGGGCGGAGTGGGGAAGACCACCACCGCCGTAAATCTTGCGGCCGCAGTAGGCTCAAAGGGCTTTAAGGTTCTCCTTGCGGATATAGACCCTCAGGGCAATTCCACAAGCGGTTACGGTATAAACAAAAGAGCGATAAAAAATTCCTCTTATGAGGTTTTAACCGGAGATATTAAAGCCTCCGAAGCCGTTATAACCACGGAATTTGCGGGAGTGGATATAATTCCGGCAAATATGGATTTGGCAGGCGCAGAGCTTGAAATTATCGATATGGAAAACAGAGAGAGCATTTTGAAAAATGCTCTTGCGGAGGTTTGGGAGCAGTACGACTTTATCTTCCTTGACTGCCCGCCGTCATTGGGACTTATCACCTTAAACGCCCTTACGGCGTCGGATACCTTTCTTGTGCCGATTCAATGCGAGTATTATGCGCTGGAAGGACTTTCGCAGCTTATGTCAACGGCGAGAAAAATAAAGCGAATGTTCAATCCTTATCTTGACATAGAGGGGGTTTTACTGACAATGTACGACGGCAGACTGAATTTGACGCAGCAGGTTGTGCGGGAGGTTAAAAAATTTTTCCCTCAAAAGGTGTACTCCTCCACAATTCCCCGAAACGTTCGGCTTTCGGAGGCTCCGAGCTACGGTCAGCCAGTAATTTATTTCGATAAAAGCTCAAAGGGCGCGGCGGCGTATATGGCGCTGTGCGATGAATTTTTGGAAAAGCAGAAAAAATTATAAGATAAATTGATAAGATAAGAAAGGACGATATAAATATGAAGGTATTATATGCAGTAAGCGAAGCAAAGCCCTTTGTCGCCAGCGGCGGCTTGGGAGACGTGGCGGGATCTCTTCCCCAGGCGCTGAGAAAAAGAATGATCGGATGCAGAGTCGTTATGCCTCTTTATGACGGAATAAAGCAGGAATACAAGGATCAAATGCAGTTCCTTGCAAATATTACCGTCCCCGTTGCGTGGAGAAGGCAGTATTGCGGTATTTTTGAATTAAGGCGTGACGGAGTCGTTTACTATTTTATAGATAATCAATACTATTTCAAGCGTGATTCAATCTACGGTCATTATGATGATGCGGAAAGATTTGCTTTTTTCTCAAGAGCCGTTCTTGAAATTATTCCGATAATCGATTTTAAGCCGGATATTATCCACTGCAACGATTGGCAGACCGCTCTCGTACCCGTGTATTACAGCGCAATTTACGCTCAGAAGCAGGGATATGAAAATATCAAAACCGTTTTCACTATCCACAATATTCAATATCAAGGCAAATACGGTATGGAGCTTCTCGAAAACGTAGTGGGTCTTTCCTGGTATGACAGGGGAATTGTGGAATATGACGGCTGCATAAACTATATGAAGGGCGCAATTGAAACGGCAAATAAGGTTACCACCGTCAGCCCCACATACGCCAACGAAATTCTCGACCCTTGGTATTCCCACGGACTTGATCCGATTTTGAATATGCGTTCGTGGAAATTACAGGGCATACTTAACGGTATCGGCTACGATATGTACGACCCGGAAACGGATAAGGATATTTTCTTTAATTATTCTGCTGATGAGCCTGAGAATAAAAAGAAAAATAAGCTTGAGCTTCAAAAATATTTCGGACTTACCGAAAGCGAGGATACTCCTATAGTGGCAATGGTTTCAAGACTTGTGGCGCACAAGGGCTTTGACCTCGTAAAGGCTGTTATCGAGGAGTTTATATGCACTGAAAACGCTCAGGTTGTAATTTTAGGCTCCGGTGAATGGCAATACGAAAACTTCTTCCGTGAGCTTGCGGGAAGGTATCCCGGCAAAGTCGGGCTGAAATTGGGCTTTTTTGCGGATCTTGCAAATAAGATTTACGCCGGATCGGATATATTCCTTATGCCTTCAAAGAGCGAGCCCTGCGGACTTTCACAGATGATAGCTCTCCGCTACGGTTCAATCCCCATCGTCAGAGAGACGGGCGGTCTGCGTGATTCCATAACCGACAGCGGCTTGGGCGAAGGCAACGGCTTTACCTTCTCCAATTACAACGCTCACGATATGCTTCATACCATGAGACGCGCGGTTGAGGGTTATAAAAATAAGGAAGGCTGGAGCGTTCTTATGAAACGAGCCATGAAATGCGATTTCAGCTGGAGCAAATCCGCAGGTGAATATATTAAAATGTATAAGGAGATTTTAGGCTGATGGCGGAATTTATTCTTTCAGCGTTCGCCGATGAGGGCGGAAAAACAATTGATGAACAGATTGAAGCCCTGAAGGCAAATAAACTTACGGCAATTGAGCCGAGAGGAATAAACGGCGTCAATATTTCCGATTTCACAAATGAGGACGCCAAAAAGCTTAAAAAGAAGCTTGACGACAATAATATTATTGTGTCGGCTTTGGGATCGCCCTTCGGAAAAATAAAGATTACAGATGACTTTGAGCCGCACTTTGAAAAATTCAAGACTGCGGTTGAAAACGCCTGTATTTTAGGCGCGGAAAATATCCGCATATTCAGCTTTTTTATCGAAAACGCAGGCTTGTGCGAAACATACCGTGACGAGGTTATGGAGCGGCTTGATAAAATGTGCTCCTATTCCCTGAAAAGCGGCGTTTG
>JAJQGK010000091.1 GCA_021200555.1 Clostridiales bacterium
ATTATATAAGGAAGCCCTAACGGGCTTGCGGGCGGACACATGGGTCCGCCCCTACACGAGCCATAAAAAAATAAACCGCCCTGTTGGCTGACAGGACGGTTTTCGTTGACTTTTAGTCAGCAAAAAAAATCAACCCTAATTGGCTAACCGCTTTTTACGGTTACCTCTTGATTACATTATAGAACATCCTTGGCAGTTTGTCAAGGCTTTTTTATTGTACCGTATTGACAAAATATGTGAGATAATGTAAAATATCATCGTATTCAAGAGGCAACAGGAAGCGGTTGGCGATATCCTCCGAAAGGGGGTGAGCTTATGGATTACATAGTTATTGTTTTTGCCATTCTTTTAGTAGTGGCAGCTACCGAGGCTATCAATGCCATAAAAAAATAAACCGCCCTGCTGGCACAGGTGCGGTTTTTTCTATAAAACCTAAACACTTTGGCTAACCGCTTTTAACGGTTACCTCTTGATTACATTATAGAACATCCTTGGCAGTTTGTCAAGGCTTTTATTGTATATTTGCAAAATTTACCCTGACTCAATGCCGGCTCGATGATAATTTTGTCATTCTTTTTCCGTTTCGCCGTTTTCCCATAGCTCCCATTCGGATATATCAATATCCTCGTTCCATGCTATTCCGCAGCCTCCGCAGTCCACATATACGGATTTAAAAAGAGGCGGATTGTCCTTAAGCGGCATAAACATTCCGTTGTATTCGGGGAGAAGCTGCTTTACATCATAGCGTTTCCTGACGCCGTTTGTAAAAAGCACCGAAAGCATAAGATTGTTGAGAGGTTCGACCTCCCGGACTCTTATCGATGAAGACATCATGCACCCTTCTTTCCTTATTCGAGAGGCGGAAGTTTCTTTATTGTCTTTGTTTCCCACATCTTCATAATATCATCTTTGTATTCTTTTGCCCATTCTTTTATTAATGCTTGAGCTTTTAAAGGTAAATCTCCCTCTGTCATTTCCAAAGTTTCAATATTGAAGCTGCCGTTATACTCACCGTACACAGCATGAAAGTGTGGCGGATTGTGTTCTCTTGTAAGGAATATTTTAATAACAATTCCGTAAAATCTTGTAATTTCCGGCATAAGATTGACCTCCCTTTTTTCATTGTAATTATAACACACGAGATGAAAAATATCAATAACGCCGGTAAAAATTTTTTCGTTGTTCCGGTTCTTCGCCCGTGAATTTGTCAAGTTTTTTTATTGAGTGCGGAAATGCGCCATTTTTATCCGCAAACCTCACAAATTCCGGAAATTTTTTCAAGCAAAACTGCACAAATTTTTCAAATTCTATTGATATTTATTTTTTACCATGCTATAATTTAATTAAATATATGATGCGGGTTTGGCGAATATCATTTAAATTTAACAATCTGCCCGCACAAGGAGGAAATTTTATGCAAAAAGCGAAAAAGTTCTCACGGCAAATCCTTATTTTTGTCCTTGCCATCGCAACGGCATTGACTTGTTTCCTTATCTTGCAGCCCGATGCCCAAGCGGCGGACGGTGATTATACCTTTAGATATCAAATATATACTTCTACATATTGTGATAATGCTTATTTGGAAATTATCAGTCAGTGTACAACTTACAATGGAACATCTGCCGGTACAGAATCTGTCAGTGCAACAGCTATCTCATCTGCTAAGGGGTATTTTCCTTCAAATGACGGTTATACATATTCAAGCGACATTACTGCCGGCGGATTCCCGACTACATCGAATATTACAATTAAGGTTGAACATAGCTTTTGGTCATCTCGAACAGCAGCCGGAACGATTACTTTACAAATCAAAGATGCGGACGGTAATTATGTTGATGCTGGATCTGTAGATTTCAGCGTCACTTCAACCGGTGGAGTAGGAAGTGACAAAACTGGTACATACTCTATAAGTACAAATTCATCCGTTTACCCTTATGTTACCACCGCCACATTCAGCAACTTAGCGGATGTTAAAATTCTCTCCAGCGGCACCAACGCCGGCAATTACTCGGTTGTCGCTTACGATCAGTACGGCGTTAAATGGCTGAACTCTCCCACAACATGGTACACCACCAACTCAAACACATCAATCAGCAGCAACAGAGTTACCTACAACAACGCTGCAAACGACTACACCAACACTGTAGGGGCAACATGGTCAACCGCCAACAGCTCCTACTCCACGGTGACAAAATACTCCGACACTATAAAGGTTTGGGTACTTCACACCATTACAATTAACGCCAACGGAGGAACATACAGCGGCACAAATCCCGTTTACGCCTACACCGGAGATGTGATTACCTTGAGCACTCCCACAAGGGATGCGTACACCTTCTCCAACTGGTCGGCAACCTCCGGCACGGTCAGCGGCAGCAGCTTTACCGTTCCCGACGCCAGCCCCACGGTCAAGGCGGATTGGTCGCCCAATAACTACTCTATAAGCTTCAACGGCAACGGCGGCACAATCGAGAATGATGTAAACAGCACTACATATACAATCGAGGACACAAACCTTTCGGGCAAGGTTCCCGCTGTTACAAGAGAGGGCTACACCTTCGCCGGATGGAAGATTACAGCTTCCGACAACAGCACATGGACGACAGGCGATATTATCGATGAAACCACAAATCCCAACGGCAAGTGGGGCAATATCACCGTAACTGCTCAGTGGACTGCAAACGATTATATATTATCTTATGACCTTAACGACAGTGACCGCATAGGCGAAGCCAACTGCGGCGATAGCTCAAAGACCGTAACCTATGACAGCGTTGTGGGCTCACTTCCCGCACCTTCTATGACCGCCTATGAGTTCGCAGGCTGGTACACGGAAGCGGAGGGCGGAACTCAGGTTACCGAAAGCACCGTTTACACCACGGCGGACGACTCAACGGTTTACGCTCATTGGACTCCCACCGAATACACAGCATCCTTTGACGCCAACGAAGGCGAAGAGGTTGCGGACATTACATATAATATAGAGGAGGGAACTCTTCCCCCCCCCCACAAGAGAGGGCTATACCTTTGCAGGCTGGCAGGTTGACGCAGACGCAGGCAGTTGGGTTGCCGGAACCGTTTACAATGCCGGCGAAAGCACAGAGGGTATGTACGGAGACGTAAGCTTTACGGCTCTCTGGACGGCGAACGACTACACCGTAACCTTTGACCTTAATGACAGCAGCCGTGTGGGCGATGCGGAATGTGCAACCGAGTCTATGACCGTTACATATGACAGCGCAGTCGGAACTCTTCCCGTTCCCACTCTTACAGCCTATGAATTTGACGGCTGGTATACGGACGTAACTTATGCTGCACAGATTACGGAAGACACAATCTGGACTATAGCAAGCAGCACCATACTTTACGCCAAGTGGACGCCTGTAACCTATACAGCATCCTTTGACCCCGACGGCGGAATTTTAGTTGACCCCATAGAGTACAATATCGAAACGACCTTTACATTCCCCGTTGATACGAGAATAGGCTATTCTTTTACGGTTTGGAATGAGGATGAAAACGACGGCAACTGGGTTGACGGCGCAACATACGAAGCAAACGCAACCTCTCCCGCAAATATGTACGGCAATGTTACCTTCCTTGCAATATGGGACGCCAACACTTATACATTGACATTTAATTTAAACGACAGCACCGGAATAGGCGAGGCGGAGTGCAGCACAGCCACAAAGTCCGTTACATATGACAGCGAAGTAGGCGAGCTTCCCATTCCCACCAGAACGGGCTATACATTTGACGGCTGGTTCACAGCAGTTGACGGCGGCGAGGAGTACACCGAGGATACGGTTTACACCGTAGCGGACGGCTTGACTCTTTACGCCCATTGGACCGCAATTGAATATACGATAACATTCTCAACAACGGGCGATGCCATTGCCGATGTGAAATATACAATTGAAACGGATATTACTCTTCCCGCAGCCACAAGAACCGGATATACATTCAACTATTATATCAACACAGCGGGAACCTCAGGCTCATGGAAAAAGAACACCACTTACCTTGCGTCCGACCTTAATGTCGGCACGGGCAACTGGGGCGATGTTACCCTTAACGCCAACTTCACCATTAATGAATACACAATCACATGGGTTATCGGCGACACAACAGAAGAGGTAACCTATAAATACGGCAACACTCCCTCTCATGCCGATCCCACATACGATGATGCTTGCTATTACTATACGTTTAAAGGCTGGAATCCCACAATCACAACAGTTACCGGCGATCAGGAATATATAGCGGTATTCGATACAACACCCAAATACTACACCGCTACATGGATTGACGGTGATGGCAATCCGGTCCACGAGGAGAGCATTGCTTACGGCGCTGCAATTCCCGAAAAGTCAACTCCCGAAGTTTATGGATATACCGTTACATGGGATGCTCCCGATACAATGCCCGCAGACGACTTGACAATTTACGCTGTTTATACTCCCGTTGAATTTGAGATTACATGGAATATTGAGGGTACTACAGAGACTTCTTATGCCGCATACGGCACGGTTCCCGCATACACAGGCGCAACAGAGCTTGTAAAGGCGGAGGACGAATGTTATACATATGAGTTCTTAAGCTGGACTCCGGAGCTTACGGAAGTAACCGGCGAAGCAACCTATACGGCGGTATTTGAAGGAACTCCCAAGGAATATACAATCACATGGATGTCGGGATATGACAACGATCAGGTTGTAAGAGTTGATACGGTGGCTTACGGTTCTGCAATTACAGATGTACCTTCCGTTATAAAGGTTACAGATTACGCAGGTCAGTGGGCTGATATTCCCGATACGATGCCCGCAGAAAATATAACAATCATAACCGAATATACATACGGCGGAAGAACGGTTACTTGGGTTGTTGACAGCAATTCCTACGAGACAACAGTAATTGACGGCAACACTCCCTCTTACCCCTATTCAACTCCCACAAAGACAGCGACGGCTGAATACTCCTATACATTCGCAGGCTGGTCCGATACCGAGGACGGCGAAGTTCTGGCAACTCTTCCCGAAGTAAACGGAGCGGATGTAACATATTACGCAATATTCACATCCGAAGCAAACGAGTACACCGTTACATGGATTGCGGACGGAGAAGAAGTTGACAGCGCCACGGTAGCATACGGAGAAGCTATCCCCACCGATGTTGCCGTTCCCGACAAGACCGGATATACGGGTGAATGGGACACAACGCTTACAACAATGCCCGCAGAGGATTTGACAATTTACGCTGCTTATACTCCGATTTCCTACACAATCACATGGGTAATTGACGGCGTGGAATATACAAGCCAAGCGGACTTTGACTCAATTCCCGTTTGTCCTTACTCAACGGATAAAGCCTCAAGCAGCACTACGGATTATACCTTCACAGGCTGGGATACCGAAGTTACAGCGGTAACGGGCGAAGCGACATATACCGCTCATTACAGCGAATCCCCAAGAGTTTACACCATTACATGGGTAGTGGACGGCGTTCCGTACGGAACATATAACCTTGCATACGGCGGTGATATTCCGGAGCTTGCCGTTCCCGAAAAGGAAGGCTATGACGGAGCATGGAACACAACTCTTACCACAATGCCCGCATCCGACTTGACAATAACGGCGGAATACACAATTAAGACCTATACGATTACATGGTCAATGCCTACGGGAGACGTTACCGAAACATATGAGTACGACTCAACTCCCGGTTATCTCGGCACTCCAACAAAGGCTTCAACAGCCGAGTACACCTATACATTCTCAGGCTGGGATCCTACTCCCGTTGCCGTAACGGAAAGCGCAACATATACCGCTCAGTTTACATCCACCGCGAGAACATATACCGTTACATATATGGCGGACGGCAATCTTGTGACTACTCTTGAAGTAGCATACGGTTCGGCAATTCCTCAGCCCGAAGTACCCTCTAAGACGGGATATACGGGTTCATGGAACATAACCTACTCAACAATGCCCGCTCAAAATATCACTGTCAACGCAACATACAAAGTAAATACATACTACATCTATTGGCAGGTAGACGGCACTACGGTATACCTTGAGTCATACAACTACGGCTCTGAAATCACCGCTCCCGACGTACCCGAAAAAGCAGGATATACCGGAGTATGGCAGACTTATCCCGAAACAATGCCCGCATACCATCTGACCATTGCAGCTCAATATACGGCGAATACATACAATGTAACATGGAGAGTCGGCGAGGAAAGCGGAGCCGATACGGCGACCTACAATGTTGATTACACAATGACATTTGCAACGGCTGAAATTCCCACAGACATCAGAGTAGTTGTTGACGGATCTACACTTTCGACTTCATATTATACATATGATGCGGCAACAGGCACGGTAACGATTACAGGCTCCGCAATTTTAGGCGATGTTACCATTATCTCCAAGTCAACGGGAGAAACGGTGAACGTAGCGGTTGAAATCAGCGGCGGCACAACCTCCAACAGCTCCACCTCCGCCACATTGGGCAACGCTTACCACACCGAGATCACGGCTGACGCAGGGTATCTTCTTCCCGACTCAATCACAGTTTATATTGACGGAATCGTTCTTACATCCGGCTATACATACGACAGCAAGACCGGCAAGCTCACCATCAACGGCGAAGCCATGACAGGCGAGCTTCAGATAAGCGTAACCTGTCCCGTAGATCCCGACTATGTTGAGGATGACGGCAGCGATACGGACGACGACGATACAACAAGCACCGGCGGACTCTTCGGAAGCCTGTACGATTTGTTCATGAGGATTATCAACTTCCTCAGAAGAATTTTCGGAATTTCCGAATAAGTCAATGAAGTTAATATTTTCGGGCGGAGTACAAACGCTCCGCTCTGATACAAAAGATAGTTTGTTCCTTTTTTGGTTTTCTCAAAGAGCCGCCTTCATTAATTTGAGGGCGGTTCACTTTTTCAATGTTAAATTGAGAGTTAATTTGGATTAAATAAAAGTTTAAGCACACAGCAATGTACAATTTACGATGTACAATGTACAATGAAATAAAATTTTAATTTGTACAAATAACCTTTTATTTGTGCAAAATTTTTAAGCAGGAGGTGCAGCATGGAAAACTATCTCGAAACCGCCAAAAAACGGCTTGCCGGTGAAATTATGGACTCTGCAAGGGAGCAGCTTACATTTGATTTAAGCTTTTTGACTTCCGCTCTTTTTCCTATGGGCTTTGTATGGGATGAAAGCATTGCCTCCTTCGGTTCGGACGGCAGCAGGATTTACTGTAACTCCGATTATGTTTTGTTCTCCTTCAAAAGGGATAGGAATGAATGTGCAAGAACCCTTCTTCATATCGTGCTGCATTTCATATTCAGCCACCCCTTCGGATATGAGGAGCTGAATAAGGATTGCTGGGATACGGCGGCGGATTTGGCTGCGGAAAACGTTATCTTGGAGCTGAATTTAAAGGATGTGTCGCTGAAAACCGACAGCAGTCTTTTATCTCTTCTGAAAAAATTAAAGCTCAGCGTAAATTCCCTTACCGCAGAAAATATTTACAAATTCCTTCTTGAGCATGAGGATGAGTCGGAGTTTTACAAAAGCAAGTCGGAGCTTTTTACCCGTGACGATCACAAAATCTGGCTGAAAAACAAGCTTGACTTAAACTTTGAAAAAGCCGAAAACCTTAAAATGTCGGAGGGACAGGGCGGAACTATGGGCTGTCACGATGCCGATGAGGGAGACGAGAACGAGGAAGGCGAGGAGCAGGATGAGGCTCTTGTTGGACAGAGCGAAAGTCAGTGGAACAAAGTTACGCAGCAGGTCAAAGCCGATTTGGAGGTTTACTCAAAAAGACAGGGCGATAATTTCGGAAGTCTTCTCCTTAATTTAAAGGCTGTTCTCCGTGAAAAACACGATTACACTGAATTTTTGAAAAGATTTGCCGTTTTGGGCGAGGAAATGCATATAAACGATGATGAATTTGATTACATCTACTACACCTACGGGCTGTCCCTTTACAAAAATATCCCGTTGGTTGAGCCCTTGGAGTACCGTGAGGAAAAGCGTATAAGAGAATTTGTCATTGCAATCGATACATCCGGCTCTTGCCGAGGGAAAACCGTGGAGAATTTTCTGAAAAAAACCTACTCTGTTCTGAAAAATACCGAGAGCTACTTTGAAAGAGTAAATATTCACATAATTCAGTGCGATAAGGTTGTGCAGCGGGATGAGAAAATCACCTCTATGGAGGAGTTCGAGCGTTACATGGACAACATCGTTTTGTCCGGCTTCGGCGGAACGGACTTTCGTCCCGTGTTTGAGTATACGGACGGCTTAATCGCAAAAAGAGAGCTTAACAATCTCAGGGGACTTATATATTTTACGGACGGCTTCGGCACATTTCCCGTTGAAGCCCCAAAATATGAAACGGCGTTTGTGTTTGTGGATGAAAATTATACAATTCCTCAGGTTCCCGCATGGGCACTGAAAATCGTTCTTAGAGAAGATGAAATATAAATTTGAAGCATTGCGAAAGGATATAAATATATGAATATTTCGGAAGCAAAAAATCAGGTTGAGAAAACCGTTGAAATTTACCTTATGAAGGATGAGTTCGGAGAGTATGTAATCCCCGTGCAGCGTCAACGCCCCATATTTCTTTTGGGCGCTCCGGGAATAGGAAAAACAGCCGTTATGGAGCAGGTTGCGGAGGAAATGGACATCGCTCTTGTGTCCTACTCCATGACTCATCACACAAGGCAAAGCGCGCTGGGACTTCCGGTTATCCGTGAGAAAACCTTCGGCGGAAAGGAGTACAGCGTTTCCGAGTATACCATGAGTGAAATTTTAAGCTCTGTTTACGAGACAATGGAGAGCAGCGGAAAAAAAGAGGGTATTCTGTTTTTGGATGAAATTAACTGCGTGTCGGAAACTCTTACGCCCTCAATGCTTCAGTTTTTGCAGTTCAAGACCTTCGGCAGGCACAGGGTTCCCAAGGGATGGGTTGTTGTCACCGCAGGAAATCCTCCTCAGTTTAACAAGGGCGCAAGGGAATTTGACGTTGCGACTATGGACAGGCTTAAGGTTATCGAAATCGACGCAAGCTATGATGCATGGAGAAAATACGCCGTCAACAGGGGAGTTCACGGAGCGGTTATATCCTATCTGGATATAAGAAAGCAGGATTTTTACTCCCTCGAAAATACAACGGAGGGCATGAGCTATGTGACTGCGAGAGGCTGGGAGGACTTATCCGAAATGATAAAGCTTTACGAGAAAAAGGGCTTTGCTGCCGATGAAACCCTTGTAAAGCAGTACCTGAGAAATAACAGGGTCGCCCGTGAATTTGCCGATTATTACGCTCTGTACAGGAAGTATAAGGAGAGCTATCCCGTATCGGATATAACAGCGGGAAAAGCGTCCTCAGCCGTTTTCAAAAGAGCGAAAAATGCGGACTTCGGTGAGAGAATTTCCCTTTTGCGGCAGATTGTGGATTATATGGAAAACGAAATCGACGAAATAATAAGCACCGAGGACAGCCTGAGAATAGTTCACGGCTCCTTAAAGAGTATGGCAGGCAATTCCGAGACAAGCACAAAACAGCTGATTGAGGAAGAGAGAAGAAAGCTTTGCGGGCTTTTGGAGACGGAGGAACAAAGCGGAACCGGCGGCAGTGAAAAAAGACGGCTTTACAATAACGCCGTCCATACGCTGGAGTCGTACATCCGTCAACTGAATGAAGAGGGAATTGACGAGGACGGAGCATGGGAGCATGTCAAAACCGCCTTTAATACGCAGGTCAAGGAAATGCAAAATCAATGCGTAAAAATAAAATCTCAGCTTGAAAATGCTTTTAAATTTACGGAAAAAGCCTTCGGAGAGGGCAATGAAATGCTTATACTTGTGACGGATTTAACCGTAAACGACAACAGTCTGAAATTTATAAACAGAAACGGCTGCGACCCTTATTTCAAGTACAACAAAAAATATCAATTGCAGGAAAGACGGCAGGCGATTACCGATGAAATGGAAAGACTACACATATGAAATCACAGACGGAGGGGTTTGTATTACCGGCTATGACGGCGGTGAAGCGGAAATCTCCGTTCCCTCTCAAATTAAAGGCTGCCCTGTGACCTCTATAGGCGAAGGCTGCTTTTCGGGATGCGGCGCCGCAGAAATCACTCTTCCAAATACGGTTAAAATCATCGGGGAATGTGTTTTTGAGCTGTGCGTTTTTCTTACAAAGCTCAATCTGAACGAGGGTTTGGAAAAAATAGGCAGCCACGCCGTAAGATTTACGGGGCTTACGGAGCTTTACATTCCATCAACCGTTGAATTTATCGGCGATTTGGGGGAGTACGGAGATTTAAAAATAACCGTCTCGGAAAGTAATCTCAAATTTTCCTCGGACGGATACGGTGTTCTTGAATTGGGACAAGACTTTAAAATCCTGAAAATTGTCAATAAAAACGACAACCGTAAATTATACAACATTCCCTTGGGAACAACGGAAATCGGCGAGGGAGCGTTCGGAGGTCAGCCTTACCTTGAAAGCCTGTCCTTGCCCGACTCCGTGAGGAGCATAGGCAAAAACGCTTTTACCGACTGCTTCGCCCGCATTTCGGTTTCAGAGGGAAATCCCTGTTTTACGGCGGATGAAAACGCCCTTTACGGAAACGATGAAAAAGGCAGGAGACTTATAAAATTCTTCGGTTCGGGGGACAGCTTTGAAATTCCCGAAAATATATACTTTACGGAGGAGAACGCTTTTCTGAAATCAAAGCTTAAAAGAATAGCCCTTCCGCTTAATACGGTAATCGGCAGAAATGCTTTCGGCGAGTGCACGGAAGCGGAAACCTTTATCATAAAAAGCGGAGAGGAGAAAATTGAAATTTACGTTCCCCGTTCGCCTAAATACAGGAAAAAAGACGTCTGTAGGTTATTTTGCGAAAACAGGGACGGCTGCGTTTTCGATTTTATAGGATATGACAGCCTTGCGTCAAGCTGGGAGCCGCTGCCCGAAAGGCTTAAAATGGCTCTTTGCCGGCTAAAATCGCCCTTTAGGCTGACCGAGGATAAAGGGGAGGAATACGAAAATCTTATAAATTGCAGCCTTGATTTTTTGCTGCGGAGTATTTGCGAAAATGAGGATACGGACACCCTTGCCGATTTGAATGTCTTGGGTTTTTTGAGCGGGGACAATATCAGCCGTGCAATCGAAACCGCAGCGCAGTACGGCTCGCCGAAAATCCTCAGCCGAATGATGGACATCAGAGGAGAAAATAGGGGAGAAGGTTTTGATTTTTCGCTGTAGCGCTGTACGGAATTGTAAATTATTCCCGTAAGGGCGGTCCCATGTGTTTTTTTTGCATAAATTAAAATCGCCCGCCGTAGGGGCGGACCCGTGTGTTTTGCCCTCTTGCGGTTCCCGGCTCTGTCTGCGGCAAAGGGTTGCCTTGC
>JAJQGK010000142.1 GCA_021200555.1 Clostridiales bacterium
AAAAATATAATCATTGTAATTAAATCCGTGAGGATTTAACATAAGCTTGTACAAACATTGATTGGTCAAACACATACGAGTTTGATTAAGAAAATTTTAAATTATATTGTGTATTAATTATTTATGGGGATGAAAGGATTTCGACGGGGATCTTGAATTTCGGTAAGCGGGCAGAGGTGCGGAACCTCTTTAAAAGCCGCAAGTTTATAAAAATAAACGACAATAATAACACAGTTTTAGCAGCGGCTTAATTGCCACTGCCGTCTTATCCGAGAGTACTGCGGCTCGGAATAAGGCGTCGATTAGCAGTGAACGTGAACGGGTAAGCGTCCTCGTAGCCCGTCATGAATAACGGGGCTGTCCGAGTGCAAGCCTGCCGACAGGCGTGCATAAGGAGAGATTTAAAATATCGGCTACGCTCGTAGGAAGCCGGAAGGATGGGTTTTCGGACGCGGTTTCGAGTACCGCCATCTCCACCATATGAAAAGTACAGTCTTCGATTTATCGGGGACTGTATTTTTTATTGAAAACCAAGCGGTAATCGAAACCGCTCGTCCATCTTTTGCGTCAGCAAAAGGGACATACAATTTAATCATCTGCCGAACGGCATCGCCGTTCGGGTACCGCCATCTCCACCATATGAAAAGCACAGTCTTCGATTTATCGGGGACTGTATTTTTATCGGAATTTGAAAAGCATAAAAACGCCTTTTTCCTTTTATCGGAGGATTGTATTTTTATTGCAATTAAAGTTTAATGTAAAAAAGTACAGTCTCCCTTTTGGAAGACCATACCGCTGCATTTAAATTTTTTCTCTTAAAGCTTGGAAAAGCCGTAGCTGTTGATAAGAGCGTCGATTTTCTGTTTATCCTTGCAAAGCGGGCATTCATGAGCCGGCAGATTGAAATAATCCGGCAGGTCATGGGGATTGAATACCGATTCAACGGGATAGCCGCCGCATTCCGTCTGAGTGGCGAATATGGACGCAACTCCAACCACCTCGCCGCCGTAATATTTCACGGCTTCAATGGCTGCGTTGGCGGTATATCCTGTCGCCACGGATACGGCAAGGACGAGAACGTGCTTGTTCTCTATCATGGGAACGATGTTGTCCCTAAACAAAAGCTGAGAGCTGCCCGTCATTTCCGGAGTTACGATATAAATGGACTGGTGGGCGTTAATATTCATAAAGGAATTTTTTGTAAGCTCATCGGCAAGACAGGTTCCGATAACCTCCGTTCCGTCAAGGCAGATAACGGTATCCACAATCGTTGATGAATAGTGATAATTCCTGCAAAGCGCCTGGGCGACGGCTTTGGCGTCGGAAAGCCTGGATTTCTGAACGGCAACGTCAATATAATAATTGCTGTGAGAATGGGTTGACGCAAAATGTCCCTTGGCAACTCTTAAATATAAATTACGGTGTTTGGTGGTAATCTTTTCAACACTCTGTGTAGGCATAATTTTCCCTCCCGATTTTCTCCTGCGAGTTTTACATTATTGTTTTTATATTATTATACTATAATTGTACCCCTTTTTCAAGAAGTCTGACATATTTTCTTTGAAATCCGAAAACAAAAACTTTAATGCCGCCGCCTCTGTTTGATCATTTTAACGAAGCCTTATATTTCTCTCCCCAGCTCCACATAGCGTCGAGGATGGGTTTTAGGCTCTGTCCCAATTCTGTCAAGGAATACTCCACTCTCGGCGGCACCTCCGCATACACCTTCCGTGACACAAGGCCGCTGTCCTCCATAGCCCGAAGCTGAGCGGTCAACACCTTTTGAGAAACGTTCCCCACGGATTTTTTTAATTCGCCGAAGCGTTTTGTTCCCGTAAGCAAGTCCCGCAAAATCAGCACCTTCCATTTATCGCCTATAAGAGTCAGCGTTGTCTCCACGGGGCAGGCCGGCAGGTCCTTGACCGATTTTTGATCCGCCATTTAAAATACCTCCTTTAATAGTTTCCGACAGAAACTTACATTAAAATTATACCGTACAGCCCGTAAAAAATCAAGACTCGTGAAAAATAAAAAAATTGCAAAAAATTTTTTCACCTGAAAATACCCCGAAAGTCTCTGTATTCCTCAATAGTATCCTCACGGCAACCGTCCGTTGGTTTCCTTTTGGTAACTACGTCACAAAAAAGTGCTTACTTTACAAAAGAAACCAATGTGGTTAAAATGTAATCAAGAGCTGAGGAGGACAGCCGCTGCGAAGCTCAAAAATAAATAAAATTGCTCAGGAGGCTGTTATTGTTATGAATAAGAATACATTTAAGGCTGTAAAACTTGAAAAAGGTGAAATGAACGTATACGATTTCGGCAAGGTTAAGCTTCACGCCTATAAAACAAACGATTTTATCGATGACGAGGTTTTCATCGTTGAAAAAGACGGCAAGGCTGTTATCATCGAATCCCCTTGTTTCTTTGATAATATTAAAGAGCTTACCGAATATTTAAAAGATATGGAAGTAGCAGGCATGCTTGTCGCTTATCACGGCGCAGGAGCAACATTTCTTCCCGATGCACCTAAGTATGCAACACAAAACGCAGTTGAATTTTCCGAAAACGGCGGCGGCAAGGCTTTGATAGATAATTTTACCGGCGCATTCGGTGCAATATTCGACTCCTCCGTTCATAAGATTACCAATGTAATCAAGCCCGGCAAGGTGACAATCGGCGGTATTGATTTTACAATCAAGCAGACGGACGATGCTTTCGATATTGCCATTCCGGAAATCAATGCGGTTTACACTCATATGCTTGGTCACGACTGCCATTCCATCGTAGCCGGCGCAGCCCATGCAGACGCCATTACGGCTGAGCTGAACAGCTATATTGACAACGGTTATGATTTAATCTTAACATCTCACTATACTCCCGAAGACTTAAAGGATGCGCAGACAAAGATTGACTATCTTGAAAATCTGAAAAAGATTGCCGGCGGATGCGCAGACGCCGAAAGCTTTAAGACGGAAGTGAAAAAGCAGTATCCCGAATACAGCGGCGACAATTATCTGGATATGACGGCAGGCTTCTTCTTCGCCTGATATTACGATATAATGCGGGGCTGCTTCGGTTGAGCAGTCCTGCTTTGCCGATTTAACGAGTAAATAAAAGAAAATGAATACACAAAATGCACTGAAATTTTTAGAACGGGAAATTCACACCGTTATAATTGCAACGGCTGATGATAAAGGCTTGCCCGTTACCTGCGCCGTTGACATAATGGACAGCGACGAACAAGGGCTTTATTTCCTGACCGCAAAGGGCAAGGGCTTCTATGACCGTCTGAAGAAAAGCGGATATGTTTCACTGACCGGCATTAAAGGCGGCGATACCTTATCCTGTACGGCGGTTTCCGTCAGAGGCAAGGTCTGTGAGCTTGGGAACGGACGGATTGAGGATTTAATCCGAAAAAATCCGTATATGGAGGAAATCTATTCCACGGAACAGTCCCGCCGGGCGCTTACCGTTTTCCGTCTTTACGAAGGCAGCGGAGAATGGTTCGACCTTTCAAAAAAGCCTGTTGAACGCGCTTCCTTTGTTATTGGGAACGCAATGGAAATCACACGGGAATTTAAGATAACCGAAAAATGCACCGGCTGCGGGATATGCGGAACGGTGTGCCCTCAAAGCTGCATTGATTTTACGGGAGTTCCTGCGGTTATCAAGCAGAACAATTGCCTGCGCTGCGGAAATTGTTTTGAAGTCTGTCCGCAAAAAGCGGTTACTCGGAAAGGATAAAAAATGACGCAGTCCGAAAGAAGAACATATTTAATATCGGCTTTGCTTAAAGAGCAGCCCCAATATTCCGAAACAGAAATTCCAAAGGGTGAAGCGGAGCAAAAAATTCTTCTCCGCTCCCTGTTTAACATTCGTATGCCTATACCCGTAAGCGGCGAGTTTTCAAAGGTGCAGGACGAATATTTACAGGAAGAGATAAAGCTGAAGGGCGTTACCGATATTGCCGATTTACAGCCCGTTCAGGACGGAATTTATTTGTGGAAGGGCGATATTACCACGCTGAAATGCGACGCTGTCGTCAACGCCGCAAACTCCCAAATGCTGGGCTGCTTCTGCCCGAATCACGGGTGCATTGACAACGCAATTCACACCTATGCCGGCGTGGGGCTTCGGCTGGAATGCGCCAAAATAATGAACGCTCAGAGAACCGCCGAGCCGACGGGCAAAGCCAAAATTACAAGGGCGTACAATCTCCCCTGCCGCTATGTGCTGCACACAGTCGGGCCGATTGTATCCGGCGTCTTAACAAAAAAGCACTGCGAGCAGCTCGCCTCGTGCTACCGCTCCTGCTTGGAGCTGGCGGAGCAATACAATCTGAAAAGCGTCGCTTTCTGCTGTATTTCCACGGGAGAGTTCCGTTTTCCCAACGACAGGGCTGCGGAAACGGCAATACAAGCAGTAAAGGAATACAAAACACGGACGCAAAGTGAAATTAAGGTGATTTTCAATGTTTTTAAGGAGATCGATTACAACATCTACCGGAAATTACTCGGAGCAGATAAATAAATTAAAAAATGAAACAGAAACAGCGGACGCAATTATCATCGGCGCAGGAGCCGGTCTGTCTGCTTCAGCCGGACTTTCATACAGCGGGCAGCGGTTTGAAAGGTACTTCTCGGATTTCAGAAAAAAATACGGCATTACCGATATGTATTCAGGAGGCTTCTACCCATTTCAAACGCCGGAGGAGTACTGGGCGTGGTGGTCAAGACATATTCTTGTAAACAGATACGACACCGATGCGGGCAAGCCCTACAGCGACCTGCTGAAGCTTGTAAAGGACAAGGATTACTTCGTGCTGACAACAAACGTGGATCACCAATTTCAAAAGGCTGGCTTTGACAAAAAGCGGCTGTTTTACACTCAGGGGGATTACGGCTTATGGCAATGCTCTGTTCCCTGTCACGGAAAAACATATGACAACGAGGAAACGGTGCGGGAGATGACCGAAAAGCAGAGCAGCATGAAAATACCCTCGGAGCTTATCCCCAAATGCCCCGTATGCGGAAAGCCCATGACGATGAATTTGCGGTGCGATGATAAATTTGTACAGGACGAAGGCTGGTACGCCGCCGCAAACCGTTACGAGGACTTTATCCGCCGTCACAAAAATCTTCACGTTCTGTTTTTGGAGCTGGGCGTTGGCGGGAATACTCCGGTTATCATAAAATATCCGTTTTGGAAAATGACAGCCGAAAATCCACGGGGATTTTATGCCTGCGTAAATTTCGGAGAGGCGGCATGTCCCGTTGAAATTGCCGACAGAGCCGTGTGCATAAACGAAGATATAGGAAAGACAATAGAGGATTTAATAGGATAAACCGCCCGCAGTGAGTCGGGCGGCCAAAACACAAGAAAAGAGCAGGCCTTTTGGGGCTTGCTCTTTTCCTTTTGGGGGTAAGAACTACCATTCGGAATATCCGCAAAGTCACGGATATCGGAACTTTGGAGAGTTATTCAAAATAATCGTAGTAGTATATATTTGTCATTACCCAGCCGAAGCTGTACTTTGCAAGCATATTCTCATACTCGTCGGTGTCGATAGCTCCGAACAATCTGAGGAATGTGGCAAAAATTCTCACAAGCTTGTATACAACCTTTCTGAGCTTTACATATCCGCCGTTTGACTCGGCGCAGGTTCTGTCGATAACCGTGTAATTGCTGAATTGACTTGCGGTGAAGATAAGCATTCCGTCCTTTGTCTCCGACGGAACCTTTGTAAGCTCTCCTGACTCCTCAACATGGTAAACGCTGAGAGTGCATCCGTTTTTGAGCTGATGGGAGTCAAGGGGAATTTTTATTGTAACGCTGCCGTCCGGCTGCTGCTCGATATTTGCGCTGTCAAGAAGGCTCATATTATAGGTCTTGACATATTCGCCGTCGGTGCTTTCAACGTAGAACACAAGCTCAAGCTCGTACTGCTCTCCGCACCTTGAGCAGGTAAACACAACCGTTCTCGCTTCCGTATCGGTGCTTGATGTAAGCTGAGCAACGTAATCATGGCTTCCCGTACCGGCTATTGTTTCGGTGTACGTATCGCCGCAGGTTTCGCAGGTATAAGTTACCGTGCTGTCGTTTATGCATCCGCCGTTTTCCGTTACAGCGGAGGTGTAGGAATGTACATGCTCTTCAAATACGGCTGTAAATTCAAGGCTGCTTTCGGGCATTACAGAGGGAACCTCACTGTCCCAGCCCGCAAAGGTCTTTTCCGCCGTGGTTTCAACCTGAGGAACAGTAATAAGCTCGCCGGCGTTGTATGTTTCAACAACGGTTTCGTCTCCGATATTCCATGTGACGGTGTAGGGCGAGGCGGTTAAGGTTGCTTCAAACTCGGCGTATCTGCCCAGCATGACGTAATCCTCCGCCATTTCCCAGCCTGAGAAGTCGCAGCCTGCGGGAACTGTATATTCGGGAATTTCCACGGTTTCTCCCGTTTCTGCGTTTACAATGCTGTAAATGCTGCCGTTTACGGTGAACACGGCTATGTTCCTGTTTTCGGGAACGGTGATATAGGGAGTTTTGAATACGGCTTCATATACCTCGGACTGTCCCAAAATCACGCCCGCATCCTCTGTATTCGTGTTGTATTTGCCCTTGTTTAAGGCGTCCTCATCGGCGGAAACGTCAAAGCTTATCATTGCTTCAAATACGGTGTTTCCGTCAGCATCCGTTGTTTCATATGGCTCTATCCCCTCAACCATAACGGTTGTGGTGCCGTCGCTGTTGCGTGTTACGGTAATGGCGTCATTTGTAATTCCGTACAGCCGGATTACGCTTGCTCTGAAAGCAGCCTCCTGAGCGTCGGTCATGGTGAAGTATTTCGATACCGTATCCACAAGAGTTACATCAGTGAAGTCTGTGGTATTTGTAACGGAGTCGATAACGATGTCAACGAAAACGTCCGAAAGAGCCGACGTATCGTTTACGGAAAGGTAGTAGCCGTTGTTTCCTCCCGCAGCTATGGATGAGGTCATGCAGGTTGCCGTCTCATAGTTTGAGGATACGAAGTGAAGGAATTTGTTTATATCCTGAGTTGAGTTTGACTTAATCTGGGCGTTGGCGTCGGCGCTGCTTGTAACGCCTACGCTGTAAACCTCTGCGTCATAGGTATTCTTTAAATCATAGGCAAGACTTATTGCCGAGTTTGCAACGGTAGTGTCAAATCCGCTGTAGTGGTTGGGTTCGCCGTCTGTCATAAATACGACTATTCTGCGGCGGTTCGTGCCCTCAACGGGATTTTGAGCGTAAATCCTCTTTGCCATGTCAAGTCCAAGTTCGGCTGCGGTAGAGCCCTTTGCCTGAATATATCCCACTGCGTCGGTTATGTCGGAATTGAGAACTCCGTTGTTGTTTACCGTCATAAGAGCCGATGCGTAAGTCTCGTTTGTTGCGCTGCCGTAATTTATCTTGCTGCTTGTGGTGGTTGTAAGTATATCCGTATTAAGGTACCTGGGGTAATCGTTTGAAATTTTTTCATTTACCGAAAAGCCCACAATTGCAATCTTATGATCCGCTCCCGTAGCTTTGGCATTTTCGTATACTGTTTCGATAAAATCGGTTGCCGCAGATTGGAGAGCTTCGAGCTTTGTGGTGCTTCCGCCTAATTTGTCCGCCATACTTCCCGACTGGTCCACAACAAGGACGATGTCAAGAGGCACTGTTTCGCTTGAAGTGGAGATAATGGTCTTTGCGGCGGAGGAGGCTTTCAGCGTTATTGTGGCAACGCCGGACTCCGTGTCGTAATCGGCGGTCTTTTCCGTATCGATGTAGGAAAGTCCCTCGTCAGATGCCGCAGTTAAGCGGTACTGAGCGTAAATCGTAATATCCTCGTTGGTGAGAGTATAGCTCTCCCATTCGCCCGTATACCTTGCCTTTTCGGGAACGGCAGGCTCGTCTATTGACGTCGCATCTCTCGGAAATTCAACCTGAGCGACAATTTCTCCGTCAGCGATAAACGTTGCCGTAAAGGACTGCCTGGGCAGCATATCGGTTTCCTGCTGCTCATAATAATCGCACCGTGAGCAGTCCCTTTGCTCAAGTCCGTTTTCGGTGTAGGTCGCTTCCGTAACGGTGTACCACTCGCCTAAATCATGTCCCAAAGCGGCGGTGTAGTTATCGTCATAGTACTGTCCGCAGACAGAGCATGTATTGCGGTCATAACCCTGTTCCGTACAGGTGGGATCTATGGTTACGGATGAATAATCATGATCCGTAATATCCGTGTAATCAATCTCGTAGTAACCGCACCGTGAGCAGTCACGCCTTATCTCTCCGGCGGATGTACAGGTGGCTTCCTTAACGGTGTACCACTCGCCCATATCATGGCCAAGCTCGCCCGTTTCGCCGTCCGTATAGGAATATCCGCAGACCGTGCAGGTGTGTACCGTCAAGCCGCCTTCAACGCAGGTGGACTCTATAACCTCCTCGGCAAAGCTGTGGCCTAAGGGATCGATTGTCTCTTCTTCGCTGTAATCGCACCGTGAGCAGGGAGCAATCATAAGCCCCTCTTCCGTACAGGTAGGCTCCGTTACAACCTCCCATTCGCCCAAATCATGTCCCAAAGCGTCAACCCAATCGGCTGTATATCTGTCTCCGCAGCGTGAGCATACGTATTCCGTATACCCGTTAAAGCAGCAGGTAGGCTCAACCGTGGTTGCAACATAGGTATGAGGCAGTGCGCTTATGGGCTTCGTCTCATAGTAATCACAGTACTCGCAGTCTCTTCTGGCTGTGCCGTCGCCCTGACAGACAGCCTCCTCGGCGGTGTACCACTCGCCTAAGGAATGTCCGTGGGCTTCAACCTCGTCCCCTATATAGGAGTCCTTGCAGTTTGTGCATACGTAGAAGGAATATCCGTCCTCTGTGCAGGTGGCTTCAACCTTTTCCGTTACAACGTAATTGTGTCCTATTGCGGGAACGGCCTCCGTTGTCTCATAACCGCAGCGGTCGCATATGATAATGTTCTCGCCGTCCTCCGTACAGGTGGGAGCCTTTTCCTGGAAGGTGGTGCCGAAGTCATGTCCCAGCGGGTCGGTGTAATTGCCGATATACTCGTCATCGCAGGTCGTGCATGAGAAGATTGTATATCCCTGTTCGGTGCAGGTAGGCTCTATAACGGTGGCGGTGTAGGAGTGGACAACGTCTCCGTATTCACGGGTTTCGTAGTAATCGCAGCGTTGGCAGTCCCTGCGTTCTACGCCCTTCACCTCGCCCGAAGGCTCCGATACGGTGTACCATTCGCCCATATCATGACCTAAAGCGTCGGTGTAATTGTCCTTGTAGGTTGCTCCGCAGCGTGTGCATGTATATAAAGTATACCCTTCAGTCAAACATGTGGGGGCTATAACCTCAGTCGCCTTAAAGTTATGTCCCAAAGCCGTAAGCTTATAGCTGTAGGTGGTGCGTGTCTGAACCTCTTTATCCGAGGTTGCGGAAACGGCGGTAGTGCTCCAGTCGCTCCAATCGCTCCACTTATAGAAGTAGTATGTGTAAACAAGAGAGCGGTCCCTGTAGCGGTACTGTGTTTTTGAACCCGTGCCCATATAGAACCAGTCGTCAACGCCGCTTGTGGTGTTGCAGCAGCTGTAGCCCGTATATTCCGTATAAGTATTGCTGGAAGCGTCCGTATAGGTTCCGCTTGCGGTAAGCTGTGAAGTAAGGGCAATTTCATGCCTTGTCTGACTTACTGCGGGAGAATATCCGTTAAAGCTTGCCACAACGTTGTAAGCGGACATATCAATAGGCACGGTTGATACTGAGCCGTTTTGCTTTGTAAGAGAATAATGATAATATTTATATGTTGTCAGGGTTTGCGTTTGTACCTCTCTTGAGCTGCTTGAGCTTACGGCGGTATCCTGCCAAGCGCTCCAGGAGCCGTAGCTGCCCCAAGCGGAGGTAGTGTTGTACAAGGTCCAGCCGGAAAGCGTGCTGTAAGAGCCGGTTGTGTATGATTTTGTTCTGTATCTGTATTCCGTTCTTGACTTGATATATTCGGCGTCTATATCGTCTCTGTATGTGGTAACGTAGCTTGACCAGTCGTCCGTCGCCTTTTCGGAGTAGGAATCACCGCATACCGAACATGTATATGTTATATATCCCTCGCCGGTACATGTTGCCGCAGCTACCTCGGCTATATAGTCGTGTCCCGATTTTTCAAGAACCTTCGTCTCATAGTAATTGCACCGTGAGCAGTCCTTGCGGGCAAGACCGTCCGAAATACAGGTAGGCTCCGTTACCGTCTCCCAATCTCCCATATAATGGCCGAGAGCGGGAACCAGTGTGGTTCCGCAGGCCGTGCATACCTGAGCCGTAGTACAGGTTGCAGCCGCTCCGGGAACGTGGCCGCCCTTTGAAACGGTCTTTTCCTCAACCTTGCCGCAGCGTGAGCAGACTCTTCTCATAAGTCCGTCCGTGGTACAGGTCGCCTGTTTAACGGTGTACCATTCTCCGAAGGTGTGATCCAATTGAGGAGCGTCAACGTGAGCCACATATGACATATAAGAAAGGCATACCCAGCCCCAGGAGCCTTTGTAGTTTGTATAGCCCCATTTTACGCCGTTTACGGTTGTAGTATTGAAAATATGAACGGTGCAGGTTGACTGAATGGTGTTGACCTTTGATGCGCTTGTGGATGCGCTTGTTCTGACGCTTACGCCCGTGTTCGCTCTGTAAACGTCATAGGATTTAAGGTTTGAGGTTTCATCGCAGGTTGAGCCGTAAAGCTTGATAAGGTGGATTTTGTAGCCCTGACTTGTGGACACGCCCAAACGCCAATTGCTTGTATATCTGTCATTGTAATGGCAGGCAATATAGGGAACGCCGTTTATAATATCCGTGCATATTGCGGTATGGTTGACGCTGCCGTTGTTATCCCAATCGTAAAAGATAACGTCGCCTACGGAAATATCCGAAGCACTTGGATTGGTGATTTCCCTGCCGCCGATGCTGATAAGATAATTCTTCAAATCATTCGCTACCGTCCAGGTGTTTGTCCTCTGCTTGCTTAAATGGTGCCAATGCCAGCTTGACGTCATGGGAATGCCGCCCGCATAAAGACATTGGGAAATAAAAGCCGCGCAGTCTCCGCCGTAGGGATTATAATTCCCCCAAAGACCGGAGTTGTAACTGCTCCAATAGGTCTTGGCGTAAATTGCGGCAGCAGCGCCGTTGTAGCCCTGAACGGGAGAACCGTAAGCAAAACCGCTTAAAGGTACCGCCGTTATAAGCATTACAACGCACAAAAAGATTGCCAAAACTTTTTTAGTCCTCGCTTCGCCATAAAGAATGCCTCCTAAATTTTTACAAGAAAAAAGAACATAATCCCCATGAAAGCCATGAGAATAATGCCCCCGTTTATGAAATGAAATTGCTTATAATGACAATATTACCGCTTGCTTG